>JAGQPK010000376.1 GCA_020426755.1 Planctomycetales bacterium | reverse complement strand
ATTCTGAATACTGAAGTGCAATGCTCGGTGTTCACCACGACGGCATGATATTCAACGCCATACATCCAACATCCAACATCCAACATCCAACATCCAACATTCAACATTCAACATTCAACATTCAACATTCGATATTCGATATTCGATATTCGATATTCACTCCAATGCTTGTCTACCTCACACGTCACGGCCAAACGATTTCGAATGCGGACGACCGCGTTGCGGGATCGTTAGACGTCGACTTGTCGGACGCGGGTCGGACACAGGCGGAACGATTGGCTTCCGCGGTCAGTCATTTTACATTTGACGCGGTGTTCACCAGCCAATTGGATCGCACCATCCAAACCGTGCGGCCTTTACTTCGGCGTTCCGGCACGCCACACGTCAGTCTATCGGAGCTTAACGAAATCAATCTCGGTTGTCTCGAAGGACGCTTTCGGGACGAACGTGATCCAGAGGCTGCGGCGATGTGGGCACAACGTCAAGCTGCGTTAGCGACCTTTCGTCCGCCGGGCGGCGAGAGTTTTTCTGATCTCCAGAAGCGAGTTCGCCGAGCGTTGGCAACGATTCGCTACATTGCCGCCCAAGGCGTCATCTTGATCGTAGGCCATCGTAACGTAAACCGGGCACTGCTTAGTGAACTATTGGCGATGCCTCTCGTGGACGCGTTGGAGTTTCGACCGCGAGCCAATCGTCTCGTTAAGCTGACTGACAATTTCACCCAATCCACTTCACCGCTGGTTGAAGTTTTTAAGATCACCGACCATGGCAAGCTGCAACTCGATAACAAATCCGGCAGACTGCTCCACGAGTGTCGCTCGCTTGGATGAAGCACGTTTGGTGGCGCGTTTGCTCGAGGCCAGCCGTGTGCCGCAGTATGCGCTGCCTTTGTTTGAGCGTGGCACGGTGGAGCGAGTCCATTGGCTGGAACCTAAGCCAAACACGGCAGTACCGCGACCCTTGTGGCGATGCTACGTCGTGATGGAATGTGGTGATGTCGATGACCACGGGCAGGTAATCACCACAGGTTTCACCATCGCGCACTACGCGGCCGGTACTGGGCCGGCAGCCCTAGCACACACACGCCACAAGCTGGCCACTCAGGGAGAGTTCCCTAGCAAATGCGTTCGTCTACTGCCTGCCCGTCAACACGCAAGTGACGTACACGATGAATGCGACTTATTGCTAATCGAGTTACCGTTCGATTGTCAGCTTCCGCAATTACGAATGTTGCTCTCTGCGCCGGCGATGCACACGCGGTTGGTTCGGTCGGCCGGCATCGTTTTCGAGTCTACACACTCGCCAGTCATCGAAGACTTCGAAGTCGGTGTCGTGCGCTATCAACCCGAGAATCGCTGCACGCTGCGATACTCATGGCGAGCGGCGCGTTCGGACCTAGTGACGCCAGACGATTACCGCTCGACAACACGCCTCTTCGCCAAAACGTTTCGTGACGACGCGAGCGACAGCTACCGACGATTGCATCACCTTTATCAGGCCAGTACGACAACCGGCATCGGCTTTCGCGTTCCAAAAGTACTCGCCTACGATTCGCAGCTCAATACGATTTGGTTCGAAGAAGTGCATGGTGCGCCGTGCCTTGAAAATGACGGCGAGGTGAATTGGCGAATACTACTGGCGCGTACGGCACAGTGTTTGGCGACTCTACATCACTGTTCACTTCCCGACCTACCAACGCTAGACGATCATCGCTTCGTTAAGCAAGCGACGAGATATGCGGCGAAACTCTTGGCACAGTCTCCGCACCTGTCCGAGCACGTAGCGCACGAGCTTGAACGAATCCGAGCGACGTGTCCAGCTTCGCCGGCGACTAGACTCTGCCCAGTCCACGGCGGTTTACGCTTCTCGCAGATCTGGGCTTCGCCCGACGCACTCCATGCATTGGATCTGGACGACGTAGCGTTGGGGCGGCCCGAACTCGATCTGGCGACGCTGCTACTCGATCTTCAAGGTCGTATCACGCATCCAGATGAAGCGGCCGATCTGGCGGAATTCTTTCTGCGTGAGTACCTATCGCATGGCGATGACGTTACAATCGACCGTCCCGCCCTCGACTGGTTCCTGGCCACTCAGCGTCTCAAGCAGCAAACGTGGCGATCACGACGGGGCGATTGAACCGCCCACCCCCTTCGCCTCGCGAACCACGTCACGATCATGCTGAAACCAACTGCTGCGAACACCGTTCGCCTGATTCTCATTTGTCTAGTTTGCTCGATGCACGCCGCTCACGCGGATACACGTGAACTGTTTGACGGGGAAACGCTCAGCGGCTGGCAGGGCGATCCCAACTATTGGCGAGTCAGCGATGGGGCCATCGTGGGCGAAATCGCGCCGGGCACTTCGCTAGATCACAACACCTGGCTGATCTGGCAAGGCGAAGTGGCGGACTTCGAGTTGACCTTTCGGTTTCGCCTGACCGGCGCCGCTGAGGCCAATTCCGGTGTGCAGTTTCGTTGTCAGGCGGAGGGCGTGGACCACGTTTCCGGCTACCAAGCGGACATCGACAAGGGCACGGTATGGTTGGGACGAATCTATGATGAACATGGTCGCGCATTGATTGGTGAGCGGGGCCGTCGCACACGAATTGCCACCGACGGCAAACGAAAGTCAGAGACCTTTGCACCGGCCGCGTCGTACCGCGTGCTATTCCGTGAGCAAGATTGGAACGACTATCGTTTGGTGGTGAAGGGCACGCACTTCCTCGTCTACGTAAACGGCACCTTGTTCAATGAGCTACAAGACGAACAACTGCCGGATCGAGATCTGCAGGGACAGCTTGCTTTTCAACTGCACAGCGGTCCAGAAACAAAGATCGAATTGCGTGACATTCTATTGAGGCACATCCCGGCTGACGAGGCGTTCCCGAACCTGCAATTCCGTCTGCAGGCAGAAAAGAAGCCAGCAATCGGTGGCACGTTGCCTTTGACGAGTGATGATCGTCCGCTGGATCTCGGCTTTGAGTCCGGAGACCTATCACCTTGGAATGAAACTGGCGATGCGTTCGCGCAACAACCTCGCAATGAAGATGGCATTAGTTCACGCTGGCCAGGTCAGTCGAGTGCCAAGCATGGCGAGTACTTCATTGCTGGTTACGAAGTCAAAGGCGATGCTGGAATTGGCACGTTAACTTCACCTGTGTTTCGCGTGAACCAGCCATTCGCCACCTACCTAGTCGGGGGCGGCAGCTCACGACAGACACGAGTCGATTTGATCCTGATGGATGACGCGGGTCGCCCGACGAAGGTGATTCATACTGCAAGTGGCAATGACCGTGAACAGATGCGGCGGGTGTTGGTCGATCTGCGTCAATACCAAGGCCGCGACGTTGTCGTGCGGCTGGTTGACGAGAGCGCCGCAGCCTGGGGACATTTGAACTTTGATGACTTTCGTTTCCATCATGAACGGCCGGAATTTATTGAAGAAGCATCTTCGTGGCGGACAGTACAGAATCCCCTGCTGCAACATCTTGTGCCTAATCCCAAGGCAGCCGCGCTGGATCCTAAAAAGTCGGGCAACGTTGCCGGCGTAGAAACGATTTCACAAATGCACGTTCCGCCTGGATTCTCGGTGGATGTGATTGCCGCCGAGCCGGATCTGCACCAGCCGATGGCATTCACGTTTGACGCGCGCGGGCGACTGTGGGTGGTTGAAGGGTATTCATATCCCCAGAAGCGGCCGGACGGCGAGGGGCTCGATCGCATTCTGATTTTTGCCGACAACGATGGTGACGGCAAATTCGAAACTCGCAGCGTATTCGCTGAGAAGCTGAACCTTGTCAGCGGTTTGGAAGTTGGCTACGGCGGTGTGTGGGTCGGAGCCGCTCCGCAACTGTTGTTCATTCCCGACCATGATCATGATGATCAGCCGGACTCGGAACCGATCGTGCTGCTCGACGGATTTGGTTATGCGGACACGCATGAAACGATCAACAGTTTCATGTGGGGACCGGACGGTTGGCTCTACGGCAATCAGGGTGTGTTCAATGAGTCGGCAATTGGCAAGCCAGGCGCACCCGCAGCAGAACGCACTGCTTTGAAGGCTGGCGTTTGGCGTTACCATCCTGTTCGGCATGAGTTCGAAGTATTCGCCAACGGTGGCTCGAATCAGTGGGGCTTGGACTTCGACCAGCACGGCCAGGTCTTCATGACGCATTGCCGCAGTTATTGGGGACGCGGTTTGACCACCCATGTCATGCAAGGCGGACATTATTGGAATCAAGTCAATGGTGGCTATGCACCGTTCATCAGCGCGAGCGCACCACCGGAACGGCCGTGGCTGCGCAACTACCTGCTCGCGTCAGCTCGCTACGGTCACGGCGAAGGAGGCGCGGGGAAGCAAGGAACGCGTGAGATCTACGGCGGACACTCGCACGTTGGCACCATGATCTATCTGGGCGACAATTGGCCTGACGCCTATCGAAATCACTTGTTCACACACAACTTGCATGGACATCAGCTCAACCATCAAATCAACGATCGCGAAGCAGGCGGCTATAATACGCGGCACGCAGGCTATGATGTGTTGCTCTGCACAGATCCACAATACGTCGCGGTCGATTTGCAGTACGGTCCCGATGGCGCGGTCTACATTAGCGACTGGTACGATCCCCGACACTGCCACAATCCGAATGTCGAACACTGGGATCGCGGCAACGGTCGTATCTATCGCATGCAATACGACGCGACGTATCGACCTCAGGTTGTGGACTACCAGTCGGCAAGTGATGACCAGCTTGTGGCGGCCCATTCGCACAAGAACGAATGGCACGTACGCACCGCACGGCGGCTCTTAGCCGAACGAGCAGCGGCAGGACGGCTGACTGACGCAGCGTTGCAAGCACTCGAACAGCGAGCGATTCACGAATCGCGGGCGGAAGATCGCTTACGCGCACTGTGGACGTTGGCCGCGAGCGATCGTCTGAGCATAAAACTGTTTCAGCGAGCATTCGAAGATGAAAGCGAGTACGTGCGTGCTTGGGCAGTGCAGTTGGCAACTGAGCGGATTCCTCCGGCTGACCTGGCGCCGTTGCTGCTGGTGATGGTGAAGCAAGACGAGTCCTTGCTGGTTCGTCGCGCGCTGGCGTCGGCCCTACAGCGTCTACCGGCTGACGTCGCGTGGCCGATCGCGGAGCAATTGTGCTCGCAAACAGAAAACGCTACGGATCGTGACCTGCCATTGTTGATGTGGTACGGCATTGCAACCCACTTGCCGACACGCACTGAGGCCGCGTTGGAACTGGCAGAGCGCACCACGATTCCAGCAATCTCTGATCAGATTCTGTGGTATCTGGCGAAAATCTCTCCAGCAGGTCGTGATCACTTGAGTGGCCAGTTAGATATCGACGACGTCGACCAGCAGTTGCGATACTTGAGTCTACTCGAATTGGCCCTACGCGACATGCGCGGTGTCGCGCCACCGGCACGCTGGTCGGACGTAGCAAGCCAATTGTACGACTCTTCCGACGCGCGTATCAAGCAATTAGCGGAGTCGCTGGGCGCTGTATTCGCGGATGAGCAGTTGTTCCAGCGCATGCGTGCCCGTTTGGCCAACGCTCAAGCGGACGACGCTGCCAAACAAACAGCCCTCGCAGCGCTGGCGCAAGATCGTTCGCCGCGCAACTTGCCACTCTATTTGGCGCAGC
>JAGQPK010000375.1 GCA_020426755.1 Planctomycetales bacterium | reverse complement strand
TTGGTAATACTGCCAACGGTACCCGGACGGATATCGCGGACCATCATCGTGCCGGCTTCCGTCCCATCGCTAACCCACAGTTCGCGGCCAGCGTCATCCGTGTCCGGCGTGAAATACAACTTGTCACCAACGGCCAGCATCCCATTGTCCGTGCCGAAGCTACCATCGGTGCCAGCCTGAATGTCTTTGATCAGCACCGTGCCCGCCGCCGTGCCATCCGACTTCCAAAGTTCTGGCCCGCTAGTGCCGTCATCGGCCGCGAAATACAGCGTGCCACCGACGGCAGTTAAGAAAGATGGCGAACCGTTGTTCGGTTGCTCGCCATAATCGTATCCGTCATACGTGTAAGGTGATGAGCCGGGAAAGATATCTTTGACCAACACGGTACCGGCTGCGGTGCCATCGGACTTCCACAACTCGCGACCATTGGTCGAGTCCGTTGCAGAAAAGAACAGCACACCACCAACTGCCGTAAGCCCCTGCGGATTCGACGAATTCGGGTAAGTGCCATACGAATTCGTGAAGGTGCCGCTGTCGATGTCCTTGACGAGCACCGTGCCACTGGCCGTGCCATCCGTCGTCCAAAGTTCGCCGCCCTCGGTCGAGTTCTCCGCGCTCAGCAACAGTTTGCCGTTGATCTCAGTCATGGCACGTGGAAACGATTGCAGGCTGCCGGTGCCGTACGGGTACTGATAACCCTCGCCCGGATTGATGTCTTTCACCATCAACGTGCCACTGGCGGTGCCGTCGGACTTCCACAGCTCCTGACCGTTCGTCCCGTCGTTCGCCACAAAATAGAGCTGGCCGTTGAATGCCGTTAGTTGAGCCGGCTCGGAACCCTCTGCGCCGTCACGTATGTCCGCGACCATCACGGTGTTGGCGCTCGTCCCATCCGTCTTCCACAGCTCAACGCCAGCCACGCCGTCGTCGGCCGTAAAGTAGACGACATCGCCCACCTGAGTGAAGTTTGCTGGGTTCGCCGCCCCTACCGAGTTCAACTCGATCAGCTCTGGTATGCCCGCCAACACAATGCGAGGTTCGCATGACTCAAGCGTCATCTGTCGCCGGGAAACTTGCCTTTGCAGGCGATTTTGTCGTCGTTTCCGTGCCGAAGTCAAACGATTACGTCGCTTCATCGAAACATGCCTCTTGAGTCGTACTGATTGGTTCCGTCAGACGGAAATGTTCACAAGCTGAAACACGGCGAGAAGCATCCGTGCAGAGAGGGACCGCGAGCAGTGTATCGACATCGTGACGATACATTCTTCCCAGATTGCGCCGAACCCGCGTTTTTAGCAAGATTCGTGATCGCCCAAAACCAGGACATGCTGCGGTTGGACGCGGTGTAAACGAATTGTATCGGTCTTACCGCGAACATGATCGCTTGCTTAGGTAGGACGGATTGGGAGCGAGACGTCACGGCCCAATCATTTGAAGTGCAGCCGCTTTGCTCCCCTTTCGAACTACGCCAGGCCGTTGCCCCGCGAGCCGACCTTCCCGAGTAATCAGGTGTACAACCTTTTGCCCCCATTCACGCCGCCGTCAAACGTTAACACCGGCGGGTTCGGCACGGCCAGCTCTTTTGCAACGCGATAGCTGCCAGATGGCACCAGAGTGCCGCTCTTCGCCTGGGGATAACTGGATATCTACAGAATGGACGTCACGGGCGGAGTGGCCCCCACTCCTCCGACTGCACGACCGCCTCGTTCGTATAAATCGGCATATGACGATAATAGACCTCGAGCACCATCGCCGACATAGCGGTGATATAAAGCCGCCCACCCACCTGAGACCCGTAATCCTCGGGGAAATACCAACTTCCCGCCGCGTGGCCCTCTCGTTCCTGGGACTCAACCAGGTAGTCACGCAGCATCGGGTGCCACTCCTCCCAGTACTTCCCTTGGAAGTGGTGCAGCACTTGGGTCGCGTAGTAATTGAAATAGACGTTGTTCGACGAGGGACCTAGCTCATGCAGGTAGTCGGCCCCTGACATGACGCCCGCCGAGTTGCGTGTCCAGCCACCATACATGCGGCAAAGTAGTCCCACGGCAGTCGTGACCGGTCGTGTGCCGCGCGAAGTATAGCCGTACGTGCCCCCGTAATCATCTCCTTGAACGGAATCAAGAAACACGTGGATGTCGTCGAGCGTCTGTTTGCGGACGCGAAGACCGGCGAGCTTGGCACTTTGTAGCGCCATTGCTTGCCACCCAACAACCGACGTGTCTCCCGCCTGTTTGGGCGCGTACCGCCAACCGCCGTTCCGATGTTGTGACTCGACGATGTAGTCGACAGCCCGCTGTGCTGCTGCTCTTAACTTGGGCTGCTGCTTGTAGGGACGAATGACGCCGCCGGGATCTGACTTCGTCATTGCCAACGCCTCGCACAACACGAGTGTCGCTAAGCCGTGTGAGTACATCGTGCCCTGCGGCTCGAGAAAACTGCCGTCGCGGTTTTGTTTGTTGAGCAGCCGCTGCAGTCCCCGCTGCACCACGGATCGATGGTACCCCTGTTCGTGAGTTTGGCCGGCGCCCAAGAATGGTAACAGCGCGAGCGCCGTGGCACCGGCGGCGGCTGCCGAACCGGATCCACGATGTGAGCAGGATCCGTCACATCGCTCGCGCAAGTCAAAGTTCCAACTACCGTCGGAAAGTTGATGCGCGGCGAGCCAAATGAGCGCCCGATCGACGGCCTCTTCGCTGGCTGCAGTCGCGCCCAAGCGATCCGCCACTCCGCGTCGTCCTTGCCGCCCTGCGAAACCACCGGGGTTCCCCGCCGACATCAAGGCTTGCAGCTCAGCGGCCGCATCGCTCGGAATGACGTCCGCTTGAGCAACGGTAGGCACCGTCGGCAGCGCGATCTCTGGCATCGCAATCGGTGTTGGTTCAAAGGCATCGGTCAACTGCAACGGGGGTTCAGCCGGTGCCGCGCCGGCTGGCTCTTCCGTTTCGAGCTGCAGCGTGTCGAGTGGCATGTCGAACGCCTCCGGTTCGGCAAACTGGAGCGTCAACGCGCTCGGCCGAATCTGCGGCGGCAAGAGGAATAGCCCAAGTATCAAAAGCAGCAACAAGTGAACGAGCAGACTAGTCAGCCAACTCGGTTGCCGATAGATGATCCAACTCAGCGCCCGGCCAAGTATCCCGCGCCGTCGCGGATAGCCAGGCGCCTCTAACGGAGGCGGCGTCACACGTTGCGATGTCGCCGCGCGCCGACCCAATGGAGGCGGTAGCGGCGGTGCCTCGACCGCCCCCGCGATCCGACTGAACGTTTGAGGATTCGAATTCATTGCCTGGCCTCGATTCTGTCACTGCATCTTAAAGACAACCCCTCAATCTGGCAAATCGAGAACGAGACGCCAACGGCTCACGACTCCTCGCGCCGCATGGCTTGCCTAAGCTGTTCCATCGCACGCATCCACAGCATTTTCGTCGCAGGCACAGACCGTTCCATGAGCCGGGCAACGTCCTTAAATGACATGCCGCGCAAGTTGCGCAACGTCAGCACGTCGCGATGCCCAGGTGACAGCTCTTCCAATAGGCTTAACAACAGGAGCGAGCGTTCATTTCTTTCGCAACAAGCACTGGGCGTTTCGTCACGTCCCGGCAAGTCGAGGCCGGTCGACGAATCGGCAGCGCGACGTTGCACGCCATCCAGCGAGATGTCACGTCGCACATCCCGCTTCACCGCAAATACGTGTTGCTCAACCGCGCGGCGTAGACTATTCGCTAGGATCTGCCGCAACCAGCTAATAAACTCTCGTTCGGTCGCGCCACGGAATTGTTCTAGATCGCGATGCGCCTCGAGCAGCGTTTCCTGCACAAGATCACTCGCTCCAAGACGCGATCGGAGCTTCCGATCCATGCCGGCCTCGGCGATCATCAGCAAGTCAACGGCATATCGGTTCAGCAGCCGCCCGGCACTCGATCGATCCCCGGCTTGCGCCCGCGCGAACACCGCACGCCATGTTCTGCTGTCGGAGAGTGATTCCATCGTTCGATTCCTTCACGCCACTCCATCTGACACCTTGCTCGCCACTTTGCCCGCCGAAGACTTCGCATCCGGCTCTTACTTCAGGACGAACCGCCACGAAGTTGTCACGCGGTAAGCTGCGCCGCTGTCAAAAAACCGCGCCACAGTAGTTCGCCGTAACGCGTTAGCGTCGGTTTGCCCTGGCGCAGGCACGGATTCAGATCTCGGAGTGCTGATTTCGGATTGCGGATTTTTGAATGAAGAAGCATCGCTTGTGCGGTTAACTTCCTCATTCAAGCATCACAGTCACCATCCCTCAATCGCGTCGATCCAAGACAACCGTACTGGTCTCAGCGCTGCTTGCAGAAACTCAAGCGAATTGATTACTCTGCGACACGCGACGGATCTCGCGGGCCAGGTCAGCTCGATACCTGCCCATGTTACTGCTGCGACGCAATGAGAAGGCCGCATGAAATGATGAACTGTCAGTGGAGACCGAGTCCTTTCGCGGCCTGGTATTTCCTTGCGATCCTGTCCTGGCGCTGGGTAGCCCTTGGTCTTTTAATATTCACCGCGATGTATTGGATCTGGGAGCAATCCGCCCGCTCGCGCCGTCGCTCGATCGACTATCCGTACATGGGCGTAAAAATGGAATGGCGCACGCGCCGACGTCATTAGCGCTCGTCCCAACAGCGCGGGCCTCGTTCATTTTGCAGTGCGATCGCGCAGCTAGCGATTCTCAATAGTTGCCGAGCCCTTGCCAAACGCCAAAGAGGGATCGCCAGACACTACCCATCATGACTAAGATTACGAGTTGAGCCTGGCACGGTGAGTTCGCCGTAAGGCGTTAGCGTCGGTTCGCAGTGTACAAGTTCGCCGCAACGAATTAGCGTGCGTTTTACGGCGATGAGCAACCTTGACCGACCTCGTGCGGCCAATTCCATCAGTGCATTAAACGACATCCATCTGTCGAGCAACCAAACCGTAGTAGAGACCACCAGTGCTTCAAGTCATTCAGGGCGCCACATCGGATACGCTGGCCGAGCTGCATTTTAAGTGGCCGGATGCGCCCTCGGACCTCATGGCCAGACTATCCGCAAAAGGCCCTTTCTGTCGTTGGGCCCGGACGTTGCCCGCGCGGTTCGCCTTCGAACAAATCAGAGACGGCTGGTGGCGCACGCAGATTGTCGATCCCTGTTTTTGGTCGCCCGACTACCCCGGCGTCTACCGACTCGAAATCGACGGCCAGCCCATTGTTCAGCAAGAAACCACCGCCGATCTGCCGACTGAAATCGCCGTGCGACGATTTGGTGCGCGCGGCAACCAATTATTCTGGAACGGCAAGCGATGTGTGTTGCGGGGGCAACTTGCGACCAACCTGACCGATGGCGACCACGCCACCGACACCAGTGACACAAACGAGTCACTATGGACTACGGCCTATCGTGAGTTGATGCTAGGACGGATCGACAGTCGATATTGCCCCACACGGGCAGCGATCGCGACGCGAGATGGCGTCTGGCTGGGCTTACGTATCGACGCTGCTGACCATTGGCAGTCACAGCTCCAGCAAATCACAAAGTCCCCCGCGCTCATTTTGGTCGTGCTGCCCGGATCGGCCAACATTGACGCGCAAGAACTCGCTGAGCTCGCGCCCAACTTGCTGAAAGTCGCCGACCTAACCAACCTTGATCTGGAA
>JAGQPK010000374.1 GCA_020426755.1 Planctomycetales bacterium | reverse complement strand
CATGCTAGCGACGCACGGTCCGCACCAAGTGGCCCAGAATTCCACCACATAGATCTTGCCGGGCTTGAAATCCGTTACCGGTTTGAATTTGCCACCGCCATCTTGCACCCAGTTTTCAATATCGAGCGCAGGGGCTTTCGAACCGACGGTCAGCGTTGGCGCGTTATCTTGTGCGAAGGTCTTCGTCGAACCACAGGCCAAGCTGCCGATCGCGAGCGCCGCGACGAGAGCGGCACACGATCGTCTGTTGAGAGTCGCCACATTATGTTCCTTGTAAGAGTCTTTGGATTAGAACGAGCGTGCATTGTATACGTGCTACGCCCGGACGGGTATAGTGCGCGAGAGCGGCATCAGGGGGGCGTGGCTGAATCCTGAATGTTGCAGTTAACCGCCTCAAAGCCGGCGATTTGAATCATCATCCAGGCCTTGAGGAGGGAGTAAGCTGCCGCTAAACGTGTGTGATACGTTGTGAGCCGGGGCCTGAGGAGGAGCAGCAGCGGTGATTCGAGACGGGGTTGGTTCCGCGATCTACTGGACAGGATTGGTGGGATCCGTAGCCATACGCCACAGGGCCACTCGCCGCTTAACGCAGCGGGCGGAATCGGTTCGTGCCGTTGATGACTCGCCGATGCGTCGCGCACCGGACCGGCCGTGCGTTACTTTTGGACAGATACTCTGGACGCTGGCACAAGCTGCCGCTGTTGTGCGGACATTCTCGTCTGCGCTCGAATTCGCTGAATATCGGATTTTCCCGCTGTGGCGTGCTACGGGGGCCGTCGGTTTTGTTGCGTCGCTGTTCGTGCTTTGGCGGGCCCACCGGGATTTGGGCCACCATTGGGATCATCGCTTGGCCATTCACGGCGAACACCAGTTGGTGACCACGGGCATCTATCGTTACGTGCGACATCCGCTTTACGCAGCGTATTGGTTGTGGTCACTCTCACTTGTGCTGTTGCTGCCCAACTGGCTGATCGGTCCGGTCTCAATCGTGGGTTTCGCTCTGGTATATTATGGACGCGTTGACCGAGAAGAACGTTTGCTCAAGGATCAATTTGGCGCCGCGTACGAACAGTACTCGCGTCAGACGAATCGGCTTGTGCCACGCATGTGTCACAAGCGATCTGAATGACCAGGCTTAACCATGCGCGGCTCGGCTTCGTTCACCACGAAGTCACGAAGTGCACGAAGGAAGATAGCGATGCAAAATACAACCGTGCGGATTTGCGCTCGTGGCTGTCGTTATGTCAGTCGCTTGTTTCTGGCGTTGGTGCTGATGTCGTCGACGGTTGTTCTTGGGCAGCAAGCCGACTCGCCCAAATGGCAGGCTGGTGTTGCCGTGCGGAGGATTACTCCAGAGAAGTTGCTGTGGATGGCGGGTTATGGTCATCGTGATCATCCAGCCGAGGGGACGCTCACTGAGCTGTACGCGAAAGCAATCTGTCTCGAAGATGCAGAGTCGCAGCGAATTCTCTTGATTACGTTGGATCTCGTAGGAATTGACAAAGCATTGTCAGATCGGATTCGAGACGAGATCGCCGAGACGTTGCAGTTCGACCGCGCACACGTCTGTCTTAACGTCTCGCACACTCACACGGGTCCCGTCGTGGCGGAGAATCTCAGCTCCATGAATGAAGCGGTGCTGGACGATCAACAGCGAGCGTTGGTTGCGGAGTATGCCGCGAAGTTGTCACAGGATGTCGTTGCGATTGCTGGTGAAGCAGTGCGCTCGTTGCAACCGTGCCGTTTGTCGTGGGGCAGCGGCGTGGCGGCGTTTGCCGTGAATCGACGCAATAATCCGGAGGCCGAAGTCCCCGCGCGCCGCGCAGCGGGAACGCTCGTCGGACCTGCGGACCACGATGTGCCAGTGCTAGTCGTACGTGATCAAGCGGGCGCCTATCGGGCCATCGTATTCGGCTACGCATGTCATGCGACGGTGCTTAGCTTTTATCAGTGGTCGGGTGACTATCCGGGCTTCGCACAATTGGCTCTGGAAGCAGATTACCCCGGTTGCGTGGCGATGTTCTGGGCCGGTTGTGGCGCCGACCAGAATCCGCTGCCCCGCCGACAAGTCGAATTGGCGCAGCGCTACGGCTATGAACTAGCAGGTGCAGTCAAACAAGTGCTTGATCGGCCGCTACGTGATCTTGAATCGAAGTTGACTGCCGGCTACGTCGAGATCGACCTGCCGTTTGGGGACCTACCGACACGCGAACAAATTGAAGCCGACCTGGAGTCGAAGGATCGGTTCGTGGCGGCGCGTGCCCGTCGATTGCTTGTGCAACTGGACGTAGAGCAGTCGCTGTCCCCCACCTATCCTTACCCGATTACACGCTGGACCCTCGGTAACGAACTAGAGTGGTTCTTCTTGGGTGGCGAGGTTGTTGTGGATTTTGCTTTGCGATTGAAGTCCGAGCGTCGCGGTACGAACACCTGGGTGGCGGGATACACGAACGACGTCATGGCGTATATTCCTTCACGTCGCGTCTTGCAGGAAGGCGGCTACGAAGGTGGTGGAGCGATGGTCTACTATGGCTTGCCCGCTGCCTGGGCACCTACGGTCGAAGCTGACATCATTCAGGCAGCCAGTCGACTGGGCGACGATGTTGATCGAACCGTTTCAAACTGAGGATGACGCCGTGTTTCGTTTGCTGCTCTGTTGTGTGTGCTTGAATCTCTCGACTGCGGCCATTGCCCAAAATTGGTCGGCCGATGACGATACGTTTGATCCAAGTTTGCACTCGGTGACCATTGGCGATGCGACTTGGATCGGCGATCCATCACCATTTGTTCACGCCGGTTCGGGACGCACAGGGTACACCTACGTGAACGTGGTCAACTATGAGGGAATGGATCCCAGCGTTCAGCTTTCGCTGATGGTGCCCTTGGCTGCGGGAGAGACACAACCCGCGGCGGGAGGCATGCTAATGCTGAATCAGAAACAAGCAGAAGCGTTCATGGCCGCGTTCTCGCGCGATATCAAGGCGGAGGCCGACGAGCCGCTTGAGCGTTTTCCGTTCGCAACGGCACTCAAAGGAGCCGATTGGGCGCTGACCGTCGCTACCACGAAGCGTGGTCGCGTGCTGCAATTGGAAACTAAGAACGAAGAAAAGGTTGACGTCTATCAGTTTTCGGTGAACGCGTCGAAGAAACTGCTTGGCGCCCTCGAGCACTCATATAAAAAGCTCGCGGCACAGTCCGCGAAGTAGCTGACGACGGATTCGCCGATCAGTCCGTCAAATCTGCCCGCTCCGTCTAGTTCGTCCGATCAGTCAGATCCGTCGGATCGATCAGTCACCGTCCGATGCCACACTCACGCGTTCACACCACTCCCGCACCGTTTTGACGGTTGCCGTCAGCAGTTGCTCGAGCTGTGCCGGCGAGATGGAAAGTGGCGGTGTCACATAGATGATGTCGCCAAACGGACGCAGCCAGATCCCGTTATCAATGAACCGTTGCCGCAGCCAGTTGAGTTCCTTGAGCTGTGACACTTGAATGACACCGATCGCGCCTCGACAGCGAACATCGAGGATACCGGGTAGGTTGCGGCATGGTTCAAGTCCGTTGGTGAGGACAGCCTCCATGCCGCTGGCTTGCTGCACTCGTGGTTCCGATTCGAAAAGGTCGAGCGACGCGTTCGCGGCCGCACAGGCCAACGGATTGCCCATGAATGTCGGGCCGTGCATGAGAGGCTGGATCTTGCCGGGAGGCCCTGACGAACTTAGGAATGCCTTGAACACGAGTGGACGAACCTGGGTAACTGCCATGCTTAGCGTTCCGCCCGTGAGGGCTTTGCCGAGACAAAGTATGTCCGGCACAATGTCCGCATGATCGCAGGCAAACAGTCTTCCCGTGCGGCCGAACCCCGTGGCGATCTCGTCGGCGATCAGGAGGATGTCGAGGCGTTCACAGGTCGCACGAATTGCTGCGAGCGTCTGCGCAGAATGGAACTTCATGCCGCCAGCACCTTGCACCATCGGTTCGATGATTACTCCAGCCAACTCGCGGCGATGTTCGAGCAGGAAATGTTCGAAGGCGAGCTGCTCGACCGGCGACTTCGGGATTGGCAGTGAATAGTGATCGAGTAGATAGCCGCGAAAATTTGCGTGCATGCCGTCGACCGGATCGCAGACCGACATGGCGCCGAGCGTATCGCCGTGGTAGGCGTCACGAAATGTCACGAACTTCACGCGACCGACATGGCCACGATTGCGTTCGTACTGCACAGCGATTTTGAGCGCGACTTCAACAGCAACGGAACCGGAATCGCTGAAAAACGAATAGTGCAGGTCCCCGGGCGTGAGCTCCGCCAAGCGTTCCGCCAGACGGAGTGCTTGCGGATGATGAATGCCGCCAAACATGACGTGCGGCATCTGTGCCAATTGTGACTCGACAGCCTGGCGGATGTGCGGATGGTTGTATCCGTGACAAGCGGTCCACCACGACGCCATGCCGTCGATGAGGCGTCGGCCATCGTCCGTAATCAGATACACGTCTTCGGTTGCGACGACTGGCAATGGAGTCGGCGCGTTTTGCATTTGCGTGTAAGGCAGCCACACGCAATCGGCCCCACGACGTTGCCAGTCGGGCGTCGGATACGTGCGGCGTGGTTTCGTTGCGTCATCGCGTGGCAATTGCGCGTACTCGCTGTTCAGTTGCTGTTCTGTTCTAGCCAGCCGTTACGTGCGAGCCAAGCTTGCAGTTGATCGGGCCAGTGGGTAACCGGATCCTCGGTGCGTCGCATGCCATAACCGTGACCACCGGTAGAGAAGACGTGCAACTCCGCCGGACGCTGGGCACGACGGGCCGCCAGGTGTAACAGCACACTGCTTTCACACGGCACCGGATCATCGAAGGCGTGCACAAGAAAAAGCGGCGGAGTTGTCGCGTCGACAACCGCTTCCGGCACGAGCTTGTCTCGTTCCTTGTTGACCAGGTATGCCGGGTAAATGAGGGCCGCAAACGATGGACGCCAATCAACGGAGTCCGTGTCGTCAACCGGTGCGTACTGTCGATCCTTAAGCAGCGTCGTGAGCGCCGCCGCTTGTCCGCCGGCCGAGAATCCCATGATGCCAATCCGATCGGCGGCGATTCCCCAATCGGCCGCGCGCTGACGCACGACGGACATGGCTCGCTGGGCGTCCTGCACCGATGCTTCCCAACGCTTTTCTTCACTGCGCGCCGGCACTCGATACTTAAGCACGATACCTGTGACGCCGATCGACTGCAGCCATTGCGCAACCTCTGTGCCTTCCAAATCGTACGCGAGAATACGATGGCCACCACCTGGACAAATGACGATGGCGGTTCCGGTGTTGGCTGCGGCTGTCGGTTGGTAAATCTCCAATGTCGGCGTGGATACGTTGCCCAGTCGAATCACCGCCCGACCCGCCACATTGCGACCGTCAGGACCGGAGGTATCGGCTTCCGGCGGTAGCGCAGCAGTCTCACCCGGCGGCTTGCCGGGCCAAACGTTGATCTGTTCGGCAGACAACGGCCCCTGCAATTGACCCAACAGGATTGTTAGAGTCACGATGCCAATTCCGATTCTGGATCCTAGGGTGCTCATCATCGCCATCGCCTCCATTGTGAAAATTGGGAAAGCCGCCGATTGTGGCATGCTCACTCCGGCGTTTCAAGCTGTGAGCGGGAAGGCGAGTTCCGAATAT
>JAGQPK010000373.1 GCA_020426755.1 Planctomycetales bacterium | reverse complement strand
AAGGCAGTCCCCCATAAATCGCCCCGTGAATCGATCGGTCATCCGCCTCATCTCGGGCCAACGGCCAGAGGGATTGCTGGGGCGTTGCCCCGGAACACATTCCAATTATGTTCGGCGCCGATTCCCTGTTATCTCAACTGAGTGCCAGCGGGCGTTGGCCTACGATTCCGCACCGCCGTTGCCTACGATTCCGCGCCGCTGCCCTACTGTTCCGCACCGCTGAGTCATCCGGACTTCAATTGGGCGGTGTTAGCTCGTCAGGAACGATGAACCTCGACCTCGATCTCGACCTCGATCTCGACCTCGAAGTGTGAGACTTCGAAATTCAGACTTCGAAATTCAATATTCAGAATTCAGAATTTAGAATCCTCGCACGTCGCCTCAAACGGCCTCTCCATTTGGATTGTGGGGGGCACACCTGCGTCATCATACCCGTTTTATCTGAATTCCGATTGTCGGGTCTCAGATGACACGTTTGGTCACTGACAGCCGGGAAACCTTGAGAAAATAGCGAAGCTTGACCCGCGATCGACATTGGGGAATCATGCGTGCTTGGTTAAAACTATCAGTGCAAGCGATTCATCAACACTGAGCGAAGGAGCGAACAATGGCGCAATCGACGGCAGCGCACCCCCAGACGGTACGGCAATCAGGGAAGCCAGGGAGCTGGCCGAGTTGCCTCTGCGGCCTGGTGGCACTGGCGACAATGATGACCACCGGTCCAGCTTGGGGACAAGGCCAACCCACAGGTCGCAAATTTGTCGACGAAATGGTGCGGTCACTGATCGATAGTCGCAGTCCGGACGGAACGACGCGCCGCAGCCGTCCGCAATCCAATGCCGAGATCCGCGACGTGCGAGCTAACTTAGCCGGATTCGCGCAAGAAATCTCACAACTAGTCGCCGTGCTCTATCAGGATGTCAATCGGACCTCCGGCATGCGGCCCCTCATCCCCGACGCGCTGCAACTGAGCGCCCGCGCGACGATGCTCGCACGGCAAAGTGCCGATGAGAACAATGTAGGAGTCTTGGCCACCGAATTCGCCGAGATTGACTCGAACTGGCAGCTGTTGTCATTCCGGCTGCGCGAGCTACAAGGACTCAGTTCGCAGGCAGAGCGATTCATTCAGCGTGCCGAACAGTTCCGCGGTCGACTCGTGCAGTCCCTGCAAGTGCAGTCTCAGCCCAGTCGCAGCGAGGCAGTCCGCGCCGCAACCATTCTATCCGCGAACATCGAGCGACTCCTTTACGAAATCGAACGGGAAGTCGACAACGCACAACAACGTTATGACTTGCTGGTCGAAGGCAAATCCGTATATCAACAGAGTCGTCAGTTGGCGAGTTTGATTGAACGCACTGATTCATTGGAACGAGTGCGCAATGAGTTCGGCCGATTCAATGAACTCTGGAATCCGTACGTGACGCGACTCCGTCCCCTTCAGTTGCGATACATCGACCGGGAGCTGCAAAGTGTGCAGGAGTCGCTACGCGAACTGCAAGAAGTCCTAATGCTGCCGGCAGAAATGGATCGTTCGGAACTGATCTACTTATCGCAATTGCTGCAGCGTGATCTCGACCAATTGATGGATCGGATTACGTTGCGTCAACTGTCGCAACTGACGTCGGGGCGTGAGCGAGTGATCAGCGATTCTGCTGACTTCTACAGTGCGTGTCATGACTTTGCGGAATGTGTTCGCCTGGGCGAGTCGCCCGACACGATGCGTCAAGTGTATTTCTATCTCGACACAAACTGGCAAAAGGTTGCCAGCCTGCTGCGCACCGCCGGTACGCCCGAGGCACGCCAGGTTTATCGTCAGCTCGACCGCTCGATTGGTGAGATCCGCGATATTCTCTCCGTTCATCAAGACACGGATGACGACCGGCTATCACAAGTCGCAGCGTCGATCGACAACCTATCCACGCACCTGGAACACGATATCCGTTCGGCGCTGTCCTCGCGTCCCGGCAGCTATTCAGCGCAGTTTCGCAGTCAAGTTTCCGACGCGGCCGTCCAGTTACGCAACGCCGCGCGACAACTTAGTTCTCTGACCGTTGCCGGCGATCGCTCGAATCGAACACGCGACGCCGCCACGCGCGTCATACAACGCTGGAATGCCCTTGATCCGAAACTCGGCCAATTCACCGCTGCTGATCGCGATCACTTGCTGATCGTGCGACAGCAGATTGTCCCAGCAATTGTTGAACTTCAATCGTTTTGGTCGATGCCGTAACGTAATTCGCCTGACTACAATGAACAATCGACTACTTGAAGCCGCTTGGTTTGCTGCGCAACGTCATGCAAACCAGCGGCGAAAAAATGAAGCCGCGACTCCGTATATCAACCATCCGCTCGAGGTGGCCGCTCACCTGTCACGCGTCGGCAACATCGTCGACGAAGTGGTTCTGATCGCCGCCTTGTTGCACGATACGATCGAAGACACAGACACAACCGCCGAGGAACTTGAGCAATTATTCGGTGCACCAGTGACGCGCATTGTGCTCGAATGCACCGACGACAAAACATTGCCGAAAGCGGAACGAAAGCGTCTGCAAATCGTCAACGCCCCGCACAAGAGCGACGAAGCCAAGCAGGTGAAAATCGCCGACAAGACGTGCAATCTCGAGTCGATTCTCGCCGATCCGCCGTTCGGCTGGGATGTTGATCGGCAGCGCGAGTACTTCGCCTGGGCAGAAGCCGTCGTCGCGGGACTGCTGGGCACCAATCCGGCGCTCGATCAAGCAGTCACAGAAGTGTTAGCACGTGGCCGCGAGTTGCTTGCAGCGCGATAGATGACCAAGCGCGATCATGCTCGGCTTCTCCGAATGCGTCGTTCGCCGAAAGGCGCGAGCCGCGGTTCTCACGATGAATGGAACTCGGCGCCGGGACAAACCGACGCTAACGCGTTGCGGTGAACTACTAACGTCGTGGCGAACTGAATTACCGGGGCAGACGATCCGCGCAGCAAGCCGACTAGGGCGCGACGTTGCGATGCTCGATCTGCAGATCGCCCGTCAACACGAAGTTACTCACCGCAAGCTTCCCACGGGTTGCCTGCAGGCCGATCCGCTGTACGGCTCCGGTGATCTTGGGTAGTTCCAGTTCGCAGCGTTGCTCGTTGACTTCGACGGCGATTTCCAAATCACGTCGACTCAGTTTGAACGTCGTCCACTTACCCTCGTCAAGCTTGGAGCTCTTGAACGATTGCATTCGTTCCCTAACGGATAACTGAGTATCCGCATCCGCACCTTGGCCGGCATTTGTCAGCTCCAGCGCGGTGTCATCCAGCAAGATTCGACAACCGCCCTGTTCACCAAGCTGCAAGCGAAGCTGGATCACGAAGTCGGCCTGATCACCAGGATGCACACTGGCATACATCGTGCGACTATCCTTGGTGACATACGATAAGCGCTGGGCGAGATCAAAATCCCATGCGGCGGCACGAGCCCCCGACGAATACGGTTTGCCCCTGCAGAGCTGCGGAGCAGTTATCCAATTGCCCGCGTAAACTGCATTTACTCCAATCGTCAGTGACAGCATCAGGGAGCCGATGCGTCGTAAGAGCGGTGACATCGACATCGCGCTTTGCTCCGCAGTGTATTTGTAGCACTCCGCTGCACCCGTATGCCAAGACGCACTCGGCTGCTGCACTCGCAGTGACGAATCACAAATCAGGCCGTCGACTTCGCCTCGACGTGTCGACCAAACCGATCCAGAATGGCTTGCCAACCGGCTTGCTGATATTCGGGCGGATATTCATTCTCCGCGTCAAAGGTTTCGCGTACGACCACTGCGCCAGGTTCGGGATGGAACTCAATTCGCACGGCGCGGTCTTCACATAAGGAGTACTCAATCAGCTTATAGAGCTCGATCGCGGTGTAAGTACCAATAAAATCAAAGCCGACGCTGCCGTCCTTGGCCTCCATGCGGGAGTTCAACTGCCCGCCGACTCGCAGATCGTTCGAGGCGCGGGTCGTGTGCCAATCATCGGAGGCCGCGTTCCACTGCACAATGTCGTCTGGGTTATTCCAAGCATCCCAAACCGTTTCGATTGGTGCCGCAATCTTCGTTTCCACGGTGATCTTCATCTTGTCAGAAGCCTTAATCCATAAGTTGGTGAAAGAGGTTCGTGGCTCGTCTACCTGCACAAGTCATCCACGAACTCGCTGACGCAGATCATCCATCGCATTGTGCCAATCGTCATTGCGGCCTTCTTCGTCCCAAAGCTCTGGCAATTCCGAATCGTCACCCAAGATCCGCTCGATGGCCGCCAGCGCGGCCGCCTTCAATTCCGCGGGGACAGTCGTCGGATTGGCTTCGATCCACGAATCGAGCTCTTCGCTATACTCATTCCGCACGCCCCACTTGCCTTGCAGTCGAGCAATGACTTCGCATGCGGCCAAACACTCGCAAGCAAAATCACTATCGAGATAGTCCTCTTCATCCAGTACTGCTTGAATGGAAGACTGCACGACAGGCAGGCCAGGATCTTCCAGAAAGCCGCCGATCCAATCGCATGCAGTGTCGTTTCCAAACGTATCCTCTGCCCAAGCACCCATGAGGGGTTCTCCATTTGATTCACTTAGATGGAAGCTCGTGGCGAGTATAACATACCCAGTTCGCACCGTCTGTAGTTCGCACGGTCGGTAGTTCGCCGCAACGCGTTAGCGTCGGTTGATCCCGGCGCCGAGTTCCATCAGCCGTGAGAACCGCGGCTAGCGCCTTTCGGCGAACTTGCTGCACAGTTCGGCGAACTCGCTGTATAGCGAACGCGTTGCACTGTTCGGCGCACTTGCTGCATAGTTCGGCTACTCTCTTCCACCTGCTCGCAGCACCACGTTAATAAATGGATCCACATCCTGGTTACGACGCTGCACGGGTATTCGATGGCCGAAATCTGGATATACGATTACCTCCGCGTCACCGCCGGCACGCGTAATCGCCTCCGCCATTCGGCGCGCCTGTTGCGGATCCGTTCGATCGTCTTGGGCACCATTTAGAATCAGCGTCTTGGCTTTGATTCTATCGGCAAAGGTGATAATGGACCGAGCTTGCAGGGCGGCAGCTGAACCTCCAGTCTCCTCCTGAATCGTCTTCACGACAAACTGCTTGCCGAGACTGGGAGTCGTGTCCGCGACATACGCCGGCAGATCATACACACCAGAGATCAGCACAAGTCCCGTCACAGTTGGATCGTGCCCTGCGATAAGTCCGGCCGTCAATGCGCCACGGCTGACCCCGAGCAGCAACAAACGATCCTGCGACACCAACCCGTCGGCGCGCAGCTGGGAAATCACCGCCGTGACCGCGTGCTGCGTGAACTCGCCGCAGAAATCAGCCGGTCCCGCCGAATTGCCGTAGGCTGGCTGCGAAATAGCAACCGCTAAATAACCGCGCCTCGCCAGCTGCTTGAGCACGCCCCAGTCAACAAACTCTAGGCCACCTCGTCGCGGCGAATCTTGATGTCCATGCAGGAGTACAATTGTGGGCCATGGCCCGGTCCCTTCAGGTTGCTCGACAAAATACTCAACTTGCTTCGTCGCATCATCAGGATGTGGGACGAACAGCGAGGCCGACGAACGAGCTAGCGAACAAGCACCAAATAACAGAGTGCAAATGACGATCAACACAAGTCTCATGGCAACGCACTGCGCAAGCGTAGTTGATTGGGATCGCATCACTG
>JAGQPK010000372.1 GCA_020426755.1 Planctomycetales bacterium | reverse complement strand
ACGATCGGTCTGTAGTGCTGAACGGCAGCTATCATCAGAAAACAGGCATTGTCGGTCTCGTTGCCCATTCGTCGCGACAAACTCCGGTCATTGATGTGACCGTGGAACTGCGAGACACGTTCGGACGACTTGTCTCAACGACACAGACGAATGAATCCGGCATCTACCATTTTGCCGATCCGGAGTACGGTAGCCAATACATCGTCGTGTTCCCCGACAATCCTGAACTCACATTCATTTCGCCGCAAACGATTGGCCCGCTCCAGATCACAACCGAGCGCCCCCGCGTGAACATTGACAACATCCTGGTAGCGCCGGTTCGTGGTACGGCGGACGTCGTCGGCAATGTGTGGGAAGATCTGAATATTGACGGAATCCGTACGGCGAATGAGCGAGGCGTGGATCACGCGCTGGTGCAACTGTTGAATTCAGGGTTCGTGGTGGTCGCGGAAACCAGCACCGATGAAGCTGGCAACTATCGCTTCCCTGGCGCAAATACTATCCCCGGCGACCACATTGTCCGTTTTGTCAACCTGGGGCAAGGGCAGTCCGCCAACTACTTTAGTCCACGTGTGACGGGGCAACCGATCGACGTGATCGCGAACGATGCTCTACCAAATCGAGGTGACACCGCGCTGTTCGTGTTGCCAGCGCATTCAGCGCAGGGCGAACGTTCAAGCGTTCAACGAAACGCGGCCATTTACTACGATGCGACAGTGGTGGGACGGCTGTGGGACGACGTCAATCGGAACGGACAATGGTCCACCATAGAAGCGACAGTGGATGGAGTAACCGTGCGCATCGTCAACACTAACGGCGACGAAATCGCCAATGTTGTTACTCGCCGCGACGGCAACTTTAACATTGCTTTAACTCCAGGCGAATATCGCATCTACGTGCCCAACATCTCCAACGTCACTTTGCCGGAGCAGTTTGTCGCCGCTGGATCGGAGTGGTATACCACGTTCACGGCCACATCAGGACAAAGATCACAAATTGACGTGACTTACCTTGGCAATGGCGAACAGACTGAAGTCTCGGGCCAAGTGTGGAGCGACACGAATGGAGACGGCATTCGTCAAAGCGAGGAACCCTTTTATGCCGGCGTTCCCGTGGCGCTGCTCGGTTCGCAAGGCGAACAGCAACACCTGGTCTCCGACGAGCAAGGTCGATACCGCTTCACAGGCCTGCCGTCCGGCAATTATCACGTAACCGCCACGCTGCCCAGCAATCAATTCTTCAGTCCCTACCAGGTCGGCGACGACTCGAACCGCGATAGTGACATCAATCGCTGGATCGGTCAATCACCTGAGTTCGCTTTACTCAGTGGAGAACAGCGAACGACATTCGATATCGGCGTCTATGTCGGTGACGTTTCCTCGAACGTCGTTGATGCGTTGCGAGTGACCGAAGTCGGTTTCATCGGGCACGGTAACGCAGAGTTTACGGAAGTGAAGAACGTCAGCAGTGCGCCGATCAGCCTCAAAGGAGTTCGCTTCACCAAGGGCATCCGCTACGACTTCGACAAATCGTTAGGACGAGTGCTGTTTCCGGGCGAACACGCGATTGTGATCGGTCAGCGAAATTCGTTGGCACAGCGTTTTAACATCGACACGCTCAACGTCGCTGGCAAGTATGACGGCGATTTGAATCGCGAGGAACGACTAACGATTCTCGATGATAAAGACCAAATCGTCACCAGTTTCCGCTACGACGATGACTGGTTCATCATCATGGACAATGAGTACTTGCCGTGGACGCTGACGATCCGCGACGAACATGCCGCGGAATCGACATGGGATACGCCCGTGAACTGGCGTCCCAGCAGCATACTGGCGGGCACTCCCGGCGCCGAAGATCCGCGAGTGCTGCCCGATCCTGGCGCAGTTGTGATTAACGAAGTGCTGCCCAAGGCCGTCGACGGCAACAACGACCTGATTGAGCTTCATAACACAACCGACACCGACATTGATATCAGCTACTGGTTCCTGGGGGATTCGGAAAGCGTCGTCGACCGACTTTACTATCTTACTCGCTACCAGATCGCCGCCGGTACGATACTGCCCGCACATGGCTATCTGGTCTTCTCGCGCACGCAGAACTTCGGCAACCTCGACGATCCCGGTACGTCCCTGCCCTTTGGTCTCAGTAGTCAAGGTGAAGCCGTCCACCTGATCGCTGCGGATCGCTTCGGCCGCATGCAGGGTTACAGCGACTCGGTGTTCTTCGATGCGACGCGCAAGGGAGTAACGATGGGTCGCTTGAACACCTATGACGGCGGAAATCAGTTTGTGGCTTTGGCATCGAGTTCGCTCGGCGCCGAGAACACTTCGACGCCACTGATTGGTCCGATCGTGATCGATCAGATCATGTACCACGCGGAACTAGATTCTGATGACTACATTCGTTTGGTCAATGTAAGTGATGAGACCGTTAAACTAGCCGACGGGGACAGTCGTTGGAAACTGAGCGAAGGCATCTCGTTTACGTTCGAGTCAAACGATCGTTTGCTGCCTGGTCAACATGCATTCGTATCAGCCAGTGATCCCGCGACGTTTCGCGAGCGGTTCAGCATTCCCGCAGATATCCCCGTCTTCGGCCCGTTCGCCGGCAAGTTAAGCGATACCGATGACGAGATCCGGATCTATGACACGCGTGATGACGGACGACAGATACTGGCCGACCAAGTTGCCTACCGCGACGTAGCTCCTTGGCCTGTATCGTCGCTGCAAACGAATGTGCCGTTAACGCGCCGCGACACGGCGTGGCTCGGCAATGACTCGAGCAATTGGAGCGGCGCGTCAATGGCAGATGGAGCACATGTAGGCAATGGCGCGTTCGCGAAGCTATTCGCTAACATCCCGGACGACTCAATCCTACCTGGCAACTACTTGGGGTTTGTATTGGACATCGCGACTGCGGGCGATGCGAATGGCGATGGTCGTTTCGACAGTCGGGATCTCGTACAGGTCTTCCAAGCGGGCCTCTACGAAACCAATGAGACAGCAACATGGCTCACAGGCGATTGGAATCGTGACGGCATGTTCAACACGCGCGATCTCGTAAGCGCGTTCACCGTTGGCCAGTATTCGGCTGGTGCGTAGTTCGCCGTAACGCGCAAGCGTCGGTTCTGTCCTGTGAGCAGGATTGCCCTGCCGAACACCGGCGCTGTCGCGTTACGGCGAGCTTGATCGTTCGTGTCGTCGTAGTCGTTGTGTACAAGGGTCGTGCGTTACGATTGCGCTCCGCCGTTGCGAAATCTGGCTTGGCGACTTAGAGTGGTACTCTCCACATCACGCCTGCCGAAACGCTACTGAGTCCTTTCGATGACGCTCTTGTACTACGATCCACTTTTTTTACATCACCGCACGGGAAGCCACCCGGAAAACCCTGGCCGCATCTTGCCAGTTATCCGTCACCTGAATTTTGTGGCGTTGGATACCGCCTGTAGTCGTCCGACTTGGCAGGACGTGAGTCGCGAACAGTTGATGTACGCTCATTCACAGGACTACATCGACGCCGTGCGCGAATTCGCCGAGCATGGCGGGGGTTGGATCGAAGAAGACACCGTTGTGTGCGACGAGTCTTACGCGGTGGCGATCAGGGCCGTCGGAGCAGTTTGCGATGCAACCGTACGTGTGGTTCAAGGTGAAGACAACTCTGCCTTCTGTCTGGTGCGACCGCCCGGACATCATGCGTTGGCGGATCGGGCGATGGGATTCTGCTTGTTCAACAATGTCGCCGTTGGAGCGCGCGTCGCCATCCGTGATTTGGGGATCGAACGAGTGCTGATCATCGATTGGGACGTTCACCACGGTAACGGCACCCAAGCGATCTTTTGGGAAGATGCACAGGTCGGTTACTTCTCGATGCACCGCAGTCCGTTTTATCCGGGTACGGGGCATGCCGATGAAATTGGCAGCGGCGCCGGCTTGGGGACCACATGTAATGTCCCCGTCGATTTCGGTACGTCGCGCGAAGATCAATTGCAACAGTTTGCCGATCAGCTCACCCGCTTTGCCGACAAGATTCGCCCTCAGCTTGTGATGATTAGCGCCGGCTTCGATAGCCACAAGGATGATCCCATTGGCTCACTCGGCCTGGAAAGTGAAGATTTCACAACGCTCACCAAAATCGTGCAGAACGTTGCCAATACACATGCGCAGGGGCGAATCGTCAGCGTACTGGAAGGCGGCTACAATCCCGACGCACTGACCGAGTGCGTCGAATGCCATTTGCAACAGTTGCTTGAACAGCACGACGAGTGACCTTGGAGTGCGGCCGCGCAGCTGCCGCTTTCGAAATTCGATACCAAGTCCAATCTATCGCTCGCCGTTCAACATCAATTGACGACTTCATCGAGCTATTGGCCGGAGTCCAACATGATGACTCGGGCTGCGCTCGAAGGAAAGTGATAGCTGCGCGATCGCACTCCCAAAGCTGGCGATCGCGCACATCGGTCTACGCGCAACTTAAAGCACGGTTCCGTCTTGCACCCGGTTAGATGATGATGCATTGGCGGACAGCGGATCGATGTGTTTGCGTACGAACACGGTATCTGGTGAACTTGAGTCGTCGATATCGAAACCTCGATTGTCGAAGATGCTCAACATACGCGAGTTTTCTGGTGCGACTTCGGCGGTCACCTTCGTCAGCCCCCAGCGACGACTGATATCGAGACAATAGTCGGTCAATATCGATCCCAGCCCGACCCCGTGCCACGGGTCACCAACCAGCACGGCGAACTCCGCGACGCGATGGTCGGAGTCGGCAACGAGACGTCCCACGCCGATCAGCTTGCGTTCACCGTCTTCTTCGACTTCAGCCACGATTGCAATCTCGCGGTCGTAATCGTTGAAGCAGAATCGCGCCGCCATTTCGTGCGTCGTGCCTTTGAACATATAACGGAATCGCAATCGAATGGACTCCGGCGAGCAGCTTGCGACCAGCGCATGCCACATCGGTTCATCTTCCGGTTTGATCGGGCGGAGCGTCGCCAAGGTGCCGTCCTTTAGCTTCACTTTTCTGGTCAACTCGTGCGGATAAGGTCGAATTGCCAAATGTGAGTAAGGACGTACGGGGTGCAGCACGGCATTGTGGTCAAGCACGATACGTGCATCCAACGCGATTACATCGTCGGGCGTGACCAGCAGCGGATTGACATCCAGTTCGCTGATCTCCGGATAGTCGGCCACCAGATATGAGAGCCGCATGAGGACTTCGATTAAGCGGTCGACGTTGATGCCAGGCCGACCACGGTAACCTTGTAGCAATGGCCACGAACGCAATGATTCAAGCATCCGACGGGCCAGCCGCTCGCTCAGCGGCGGCAGTTCCAGCGCCCGATCTTGATAAAGTTCTGCGGTGATGCCGCCAGCACCGACGAGTAGTACGGCGCCGAATACGGGATCTCGCTTGGCACCGACGATCAGTTCGCGGCTATTCGCGTCGACGACCATTCGCTGCACCGTGACGCCTTCAACTCGCGCGTCCGGGCGATGCGTATGCGCTCGCTCAAGCAGACGATTGAAGGCAGCTCGCACGTCATCGGCAGTTGCCAGATCAAGTTCGACGCCGCCCACATCGGATTTGTGAGTGATATCGTAGGAGAACACCTTGAGTACCACGGGGTAGCCGACTCGGGCCGCTAGTTCAACTGCATCATCAGCCGTTCGCGCCACGAAAGCTT
>JAGQPK010000371.1 GCA_020426755.1 Planctomycetales bacterium | reverse complement strand
CATGCTTCGGTCTCGAACAGCTCTGTTAACAACAAGCCTGAGCGTTAGCGAACGACTGCTGACTTCCATCAATCGCAAGGACAAACATGATGACGATGACGCTGGAGCGCACTGATCTTAAGCCAACCACCGGGGTCATGTTGGCGGCGACTTACAACGATTACGGTTCGTCAGAGGTACTCCACGTTGGATTGCGGCCGATGCCACGTCGCGGTCAACATCAGCTGCTTATCGAGGTACACGCATCGAGTGTCAACCCAATAGACTACCGCATGCGGCGTGGGGAACTGAAGGGAATTCTACCAGGCGGTTTTCCACGTACGCCGGGCTACGATGTGGCCGGCGTGGTCGCCGCTGCCCCTGCTGACTCGACGTACGTTCCCGGCGATCGAGTCGTCGCGTTTCTAGATGACAGACGCGGCGGAGCGCTCGCTGAGTATGCGGTTTGCAGTCCCAACGTTGCCGCGAAACTCCCGTCTGACATTCCTTTCGAAGTCGCGGCGGCAATCCCGCTGGCTGGGTCAACGGCACTTCAATCATTGCGCGACCATGGCCACCTGCAATCCGGACAGCGCGTGTTGATTAACGGCGCGAGCGGTGGGGTGGGCGTCTTCGCGGTACAAATCGCCAAAGCCATGGGCGCCAATGTTGATGCCGTGGCAAGTGCTAACAACGAAACGTTCTGCTTGGAGTTGGGTGCCGATCGTTTCTTCAACTATCGGGATGTCGACTTCACCGAACTACCGGAACGATGGGATCTAATCTTCGATGCAGCGGGCAAGTCGGATTACTTCAGCGTGCGAAAAGTATTGACGGATCATGGCCGCTATGTGACAACCGAGCCGGACGCATTCGGAATACTGACAACGCTACTAACGTGGCCGCTCGGCAAATCAGGTCGGGCCATGCTGGCGAAGCCAAACGGCGCTGACCTGCGCACCTTAATCGAAATGTATCAGAAGGGCGAACTACGCGTGGTGATCGATAGCGCCTATGCATTGTCTGAAGCTGCTGCAGCACATCGCCGCGTCGAGACGGGAGTCGATCGCGGCAAGGTTGTGGTGGTGAATCACCCCGAGACAGAATTTGAATCTCGTCCTGAGTAGGTGGTACGGAGTGATCAGTAGCAGGCAGACATGTTCGTAGCGACATGGGTTACTGTGCGCCCACATACCGGCGATGAATCGCCGGCCTACCGTCAACAATCGCTACGCGATGACTAGCCGTCAATGTTCGCTACTTGATTAAACTCCATTCGCCACCGGCCGCGTTCTACGCGACTCGCGATAGCTACTCACGCACGTCGACATTATTCTCGGCCGCAGTCCAGTCCTTCGCCTCAGCGCGGGGATCGAGGCCATTGATAAAGTCTTCGATATTCGTGTAGCCGTCTGCGTTGGCATCTTGGACGGCATCGGCGGCGTTATTGGGATCCAGCCCATGCGCCGTTTCCCACTCGTCTGGTAGGCCATCGTCATCGGAGTCTGCGTACGGAACACCTTGATAGTCGGGATAGCCGCCGACTTCTTCCGGATCGGTGATGAAGCCCTTAGTGACGCCGTCCGCCATTTCGTCGATCCACCGTTCTGCGTACCTGACAGCAGCAGCTTTCTCACGAGAACTGGGGAGAATCGTGGCATCGGTAACTTGGCCCGAACGAACCATCTCGATCACTCGTTTATCCACAGCATCTCGCACGGGTAAAGTGGCGCCCGCATGTGCGAGCACGTATTCGTGAGCAGCAACTGCATCTTGGATGGGAATCGTCGCGTACGGCGTGGGTTGGTCGCTACGAATTCTTGGCAATACATCTGCGACAGCAGCTTTAGAATCCGGCTGCACGCCACCGGCCCAGTTATCGTTGGTCACGTCGGCGTAACCTTCGACATAGTTACCTGCGACATAAGCCTTGCCGAAATTATCGACAACGGTTTTGCTGCGTTCCGATTCCGGCTTCAGCAGCCTGTAGGCAATTGGCGCGCGAGGCGTCCCCGGCCCAGGCTTGAAGAAGTTGTTGATGATATTGAAGAAGCTGCGATGATCACCGCCGTCGACGGTGCGATGTCGATAGTTGAATACGGTGTTGTTAGCAAAAGTGAAATCGCCATACATACCAACACTCGGATTGCGGCCCGTGTTGCAGGCCCAGAGGTTATGGTGGAATGTACTGTTGAGTCCGCCGATCGTTGATCCAAATGCATGATGGTAAGTATTCAACGCTTCAGAGAAGATCGAGTTCTGAATCGTGATGTTAACCGTTGGTAGTTTGAGCTCCTTGTCACCGTTGGGCGGCATATACATGTGACGATACATCGACATGTTTTCGTCCAGGCCCCAAGACGCCGAGACGTGATCGATCATGATGTTGCCGATTGGGTTGCCACCGAGTGAATCATTGCGTTCGCGCACGTCGGTTGCGCCGCGGCGAAAACGCATGTGGCGGATAATAATGTCGTGTGCATCAAGCTCGACCGTGTTGCCAGCAATGCACACGCCGTCGCCGGGTGCAGTATTCCCGGCGATGGTGATGTAGGGTGCGCGAATGCGGATGCGATCTTCTAAACGAATGATGCCGGCGACGTTAAAGACGACGATGCGCGGTCCACCTGCTTCACAAGCCTCACGAAAACTGCCGGGCCCTCGATCGTTCAGATTCGTGACGACGATCACACGGCCACCGCGGCCACCGAACGAATACATACCGCCGCCGTACGCCCCGGGAAACGCCGGAATCTTTGCCTGCGGGAGTTGATCCGGAAGTTCCGCGGCCGGCAGATACGGCTTACCGCGCTGCTGCCAATCTTCAATGACCGGCAGAGCTTTCGCAAACGCCTCATCAGATCTCCGGTCCGCCTCCGCCATCATTTGGACGGCGCTCGCAGTCTGCTCGGAAGTTAAACGAGGATAACCTTGCCCAAGGGCCGCAGGTGCTGACACCAACATGGCAATCAAACACGCAGTAAGTGACCGCGCGAACCCTGAATTAACGCATATCTCAGATTGCTTCATCACATCAAGCCTGTTTTGCGCAGACATCCATAACGGCCAAATTTCCCCAAATCAAAGCCAGTTGAAGGCTACCACAGGCGTCGAGCATAGATCAAGTCAGAGCGATTTCCAAATTATTGCCAGATTGCTGAAGGGCTAAGCCCCAGAATGTCGCACTGATTTATGGCGTGACGCAATTGTCATTCTTCAATATGACTCTGTGCAACGCCTATGTCGATGATCGACCATTGGTTCCCCGATGGCACGATCAATCGATGCACCACCAGCCCTTGCGTTCGCTCGAAGACCTGTCGGACGGTGCTTCGAGCGAACAGGGTGGTTTGCAATTCGAAACACACTTCGACGATTGAAGAAGTCTGTTGCACCGTCCTAGCGTTCACATTTGTCGCGAAGATCGCGTCCATTGCGTGTATGCGCGTACCACATGGCCGCTGCCCAGCACCAACCAACCGGCCCAGAAATCGTGATGAACCCCACAAAGAACAACTTCAGATCACGGCGCAAGATCCCGAGAATCAGCATCGCCAGTCCAATTACTAGCCACGCGATCAGAATCGCCAGCCAACCGTAGTACCGCACCGCGACAAAGAAGATTGCCAAGTTGGCAACGATCAGCGTGAGCGTACCCGTACCGAATTGCCAGCGGGGAAGAATCACGTTGCTCGCGTCCTTTGGAGTGCGATCGCGCAGCTGTCGCTTTTCAAGTTGACCGGACTCAACATTTCCGATGCGATGCAGCGCTGGAGCGATCTCACGCATTATCCAGGTGGATCCACCGCACGGCAACTGCTGCGAATTGAGCCTAAAAATGCCGACACGACCGCGATTCGGCAAATCCCAAGACGAGTTCGCCAAACTGCAGGATCAGGCTGTGACAACGCACCCGCCTTCACCGGGTTCCTATTGACGCCACCGGTTGCATGGTGTGCAATTGCGGTTGCCGGTGCCGCGTACTTCCCGCGTCACGCGGCATTTCCGTGCCGACGCGAGAAAGGATGATCCACCACGATGCAATACGACAGCCCTCCCCCACAGCCTCAAGAAGCATCGTCAGGTTCCTTCTGGAAGTCGTGTCTGGTCGGCTGCCTGATCTTTCTTGTCGTGGGCGTGATCGCTGCTGGAATTGGCGGTTATCTACTCTATCGCAACAGCGGCGCCATCATCGCCAAGATCGGCGACCAAGCGATCAATTCGGTGGTCGACACGATGGACATCACGCCGGAAGAGAAGTCGCAAGTCAAAGCCGAGCTGACTCGCGTGACCGATGCCGTGCGGGCCGGCACGATTGATACCGTCGATGTGCAGCGCGGAATGGAAGCACTGGCGAGTTCGCCGCTCTTACCAGCCATCGTCGTCAACTCGATACGAGCTCACTATCTGGAGCGATCGGGGTTGAGCGAGGAAGAACGTGCGGCCGGTGAACTGACGCTCCAGCGCGTAGCTCGCGGCGCCGTCGAGCATTCGATTTCTTCAGATCAGCTAAAGGAATTGTTGGCGCTGGTCGGGAATAAGAAACCAGACGGCACAGTCGAGATCAAGCAGTCGTTGACCGACGAGGAACTGCGCACGTTTCTAGCTGCCGCCGAGGAGCTCGCGGATCAGGCCGACGTGGCGTACGAACCTTACCAATTCGATATCGTCAGTGAATGTCGCAAGGTAGTCGACAAGATTCTGCTCGGCGACGACGAAGAAGTTGAAGTACCGGAGATCGAAATCCCGGAAGCCGAGTTTCCAGAAACGGCGGACTCGGCACCTTAGTTGACCGAGCTGAACCTTAGCTTGGCATCTCTATAGTTCGCCGCAACGAGTTAGGAGACTGTCGATCTACGCCAGAATTTGAACGGAGGTTTTGTTCGCTAAGCGAATGGACCCACCGTGGCTCGGTGCATTTTCGATGCTAAACGGTCTTCATCGCGTAGCGATTGTTGACGGTAGGCCGGCGATTTATCGCTGGTGTCCATGGTGCGTATTCCTCCGCATGTGGCGTAGCGACATTTGAACGATCGGCCGCCGTGTTGAGCTTCTCGAAATGCACAAACTCGAAAGGAACCAGCCATGTGGTCCTGTCCGAAGTGCGGTGAGAAACACGAAGATTCGCTGGAGCGTTGCTGGAACTGTCGCACCGATCGTCCCACCGTCGCCAGCGTGGATTCTCCACCAGCGACAACGGGGCCCACGATCGACGATTTGGTCTTCGTGGGACTGAATGGCTACGCTCTGGCGCTTGATCGCAAGTCTGGCAAGATCGTATGGAGTAACAGCGAGATGCGGTCGGGCTACGTCACCTTGCTACTCGACGGTGACCGGCTAATCGTCTCAACCAACGGCTATATCTATTGCCTGAATCCGCTCAACGGCAGCATCTTGTGGCACAATCCGCTGACAGGTTACGGCATGGGCGCGCCCACATCGCTTACATCCGTGCGTGGCCAGAGCGAAGCCGTCTTCGTGCAACAGGCGGCCGCTGAGGAGCGGTCTCGCTCGTCATCCGGATAGTTCATCTCAACGCGTCAGCGTCGGTTCTGTTCCGCTCTGTAGTTCGCCGCAACGCGCTAGCGTCGGTTCTGTCCCGGCGCTGAGTTTCCCATGCTGAGAACCGCGGCTAGCGCCAAATGGCACTCAGTTGAGATCCCGGTGCGGCGTTCCCCCTCCCGCAATTGACTCTCAACTTTCTTAAGACGCGC
>JAGQPK010000370.1 GCA_020426755.1 Planctomycetales bacterium | reverse complement strand
CGCCCTCCCCCTGAATCCCCCTCCCGTACTGCGAGTTTCAAGACCGTTGAGAGTCAACTGCGGGAGGGGGAACAGCGCACGTGGATCTAAACTGAGTGCCATTGGGCGCAAGCCGCGGTTCCCGCTGTCGTTGGGAGCCGATCGCCAGCACAGAACCGACGCTAATGCGTGGCGGCGAACTGAATCTCGCATTCAGAATTCAGCCATCACAATTCCGCAATCGGCTATGCTCAGCCCAAATTACCCGCGGCGATCCGCTCGCGCAGTTCCGCTAGTGGCTGCTGGAATGGCCGCGCAAGCTCATCGGTGATGGGAGCCTGTCCGTAGCGGAGGTGGCAGTAGACGTTAGTGATTTGCGTCGGCAAATCTGCCCAGGGATGCAGTGCATCACTGGCCGCCAGACGCAATCTCGCGTTCACCGCAAACTCATTGGGAGTCTCATAAGGCTGTCGATCGATGCCCAGCACATGGAGGACACTAACGAGATTGTCATAGGGGCCCCAGTGCAGGCTCGTCGTATCTCCGCGCTTGCTGCGACGGCTCCGGAACCAGCGACTGCCACGTTCCCACAGGCGTTTACGGAAACGTATCAAAGTGGATCCGACCGCCGCGAAGGCGACCAGCAACAGCAAGGTCGCGGGTACGCCCAGGATCTTGCGTTGCGCCAATCGTTGATACGTGGCGACGATGGCTTGCCAGCGCTGTTGCCAGGCGTCGGTGCCAAACAGTGTGCGTCCTAGTGCTCGTAAGTTTCTGCGAATTGGTCCATAGATCGCCTGTTCCTGACGCATCGCGTTGAGTCCCAGGACGTAGTCATCCCACAGGATTTGGCAGTAGTCGACGAACTCGCGCACACGCGTGATCACGGCCAAGCGATCCTGTTCCAAGTTGACATCGGCGGACCCTGGTGTGGGATCAAGCGTCAGCCACACAGAAGGTCGCAAGTCCTCCTTCTCCTCCGGCTCCTCTATGTTCTCCTCGTCGAACTCATCTGGTTCCTCGCGAGCGATACCCAGTTCCGCTTGATCGTCGGCGGGGATTTCTGCCGGTGCGAGAATCGCTTCGACCCAGGCGTGAGCGTGCAGTTGTCGGACGATGTAGAAGTTGCCAACTGTGTTGTAATCACCACCTTTGTAACCCACGACCATGTGGGCATTGATGTTTTGGCTCTTCAGCATCATTACCAACGCGCCCGCGAAGTATTCGCAGTGGCCTGACCGATGGTTGGAGATGAAGTCCTCGATGGGATCGACGCTGCGATTTCGATCTGGGCTGGACTCGAGCGAATAGCGGTACAGTCCCGACCGATGGAAGTGACCTTCCAGGGCTTTCGCGCGATCGAAGGCGGATGCCTGCTGCAAACCTTGGCTGGCGATAATCTGATCGGCCACCGCGGTTAGTTCTGGGAAATTGTTGCGGACAGTTTCTGTGTCGTGATTAACGTGGTTATAGGTCCGTGACACGATCATGTCACGTTGCCAGCCATTACGAAATGCCGAGGTTCCCAGCCGATAGCGAAACGTGCCTTGCGTATTGAAGTCGTCGTCGTCGAGCGACAGTTGGCCTGTCCTGAAATTGATTTTTAGCTTGTTAGGTGTGCCATCGATGAAATGACACGGTGACACATGGAAGAGTGACGAATGCGACCCGGGCTGTAGGATGATCTGCTGAACGACGATGCTCGACAAATCCAAGTTGCGATTGCGCGAAAAATCGATTCTGTGACCTGGCCGTTGTGACCAGACCTTTTTTGCCTGATTGTAACTTGAGAGCACCGTACCACGAAAATAGGGTTCGCCGTCCACGAAGTAGGGGCTGCCGTCGAGATTCGAAAAGTCGACCCGCATCACCTGTTCAGGGCTTTCCAGAATTCGCCCGATGTCATCGAGACTCACTTCTTCCGTGAAGCCCACAGTCGACACTTGATCCTGATCGGGGCTTTGCCATGGTGTGCTGTTGAACCGTGGCACGGCGAAGAACGCGATCGCGGCGCCGCAGGCGGTGACCGTGGTCATACGTACCAATCGCAACACGAGCGGGCGATTCAGCATTTGGCGTGAGGCGTCGAGACTCAAGGTTCCCAAGAACGGTCGGCGCCGGTTGCTGGGGTCATCGCCCTGACGGTTGCTGGGGTGCGAGTTTCCAGTCGCTGCTTGCAAGAACGGCCTGGTTTCACGCACCATGTAGAACAACATGAGTGCGGCAAAGGCGGTGATCACATAGATGGCAAGCAGAATGCCGAACATGAGCCCAAGGTTTAACGCCGCTGCCACGATCACTTGCAGGAAGCTCAATACCATCAGTGACCAGTACGATCGATCTTCCTTCTTTTGAAACAGCAGGATCGTCTCCAGATAGATCAGCACGTTGGCCACGTTGAGCAGGTGGCTCTGTTCGACGTTGCGGATCACTTGTACGACCAGCACAACGCACGAGAGCACAGCTGCTAACGTCGTGGCATCCGGCCCTAACTGGATGCGGCCTTTGATGTCGCACAGAATAACGGCGCTGGCGGACACGACGACGGCGGCGAGCGCGTACAGCAAGTTCTGTTGGCCCATCGCCAGTAGGCTCGTACCTAGCACGACCAGTACCGCCACGTTGATTTGCAGCATGCGCTCCAGCGATGCCGGGGGAGCCTGCCGAGCGGTATCCAGGCGATTCGTGGTACCTGAGTGAACGTGCACTGGTGGTGCTGTGGGTGCGTGCGACATCAGCGAGTGGGCTCCAGGGCAGGGCGGTGTGCCGGTGAGACGCTCGTGCGTTCAGATTCGTTCAGTTCGAACAGATTCGCAAAGTTAATGTCGCTGGCGTCGACACGGATTGCATCGGATAGCCGTGCGCTGGGCGGGCCATCATCCTGTCTGGCAAAGCGTTCGTCCAGACCCGTGATCGGCTGCGGCGCGATCCAGATAATTCGGTCGCTGGGCGAAGTGCCTTGCAGCGTTTCCGCGAGCAGATCGGCCAGCGGATCTGCCGCCGTGGGTTCTGCTTCCGCGAGTTGATTGAGCAACTCATGCAAGAACGGCCCGCTGGCGGTACCGCGCACGCAGCGCGGTTGATCGGCGGCGATGGTTACGGTCAGGCCGCCGCCCGCTTTCTGGCAACGCTCGGACAGCAAAGTGGCTGCGAAGCTGATCGCCAGCTCAATCGCTGCGGACGACACGTTATCCGTGTGGCGACCGAGATCCAGAATCACAACCAGATCTTGGTGTCGCTGCTGTTCGAACTGACGCACGATTAGATCGTTGCGTTTTGCCGAACTGCGCCAGTGAATCCAGCGGCGACTGTCTCCGGATCGCCATTCTCGCAGACCGAAGAAATCACCTTCGGAGATGCCTTGGTGACGGCTACGCGTCTGATGTCCGCTTTGGTCAAAACGCGCCAGCTGATGCCAACCGGACTTCAGGATTCCGAGTTGTGGCCAAATCAGCAACTCGTCGACATTGGCAAGCGGTACGCGGCTTTCCAATAGTCCGGCCGGTATCTGGCTCGACAACCGCAGCGGACCGACTTGATACCGCCCTCGTACTGACAACACGGCGTCATAGCCCGTGCGTCCGGTCGCGCCCGCTGGTAGATGGGGCAGGAAACAGATTGCCGGCTGAGTCGGAGTTTTCGTGGGGGCCTGTTTGATCAGCTGAATCTGATCGTGTACGCGCACGGCCCAGCTATCCAAGCGATGACGATTGTTTGTCAGCTCAATCTCGATCCGCAACGGTTGTCCGGGGAACGTGTTGGTTGGTAGCGTGCGCCGGGCGGTCAGTTTTCGCAAAGTACCTCGTGACAACTGCCAACTGATCACCAGCGGACCGACCATCAATCCCGCCAGCACAATCAGCAGATTGATTTCGCGCATGATAGCGCCCACGATGATCACGCCCAGAATGGCCAAGTAGGCCCAGGTGGAGATGGGGATCGAGGTTCGAATTCGATTTTGGAGCATCGGTCCACCAGAGTTCAAGTTTTGCTGCGTGCAACTATTGTTTCACCACGACGGCGCGAATTTTTCTGAAGGACATTCAACCAAACGACTTTGCCCAAAACGGAACTGCTCTCCTGCGAGCCGAGTCCAACTCAAGCCGTTCGTGATCTCCTGATTCTTTGTGTGGCTTCGTGGTGAGCTCTTCGTACTACCAGGGCCTGATGTGCTCGTCGCTTTAGGCGGGAACAGGGATCTGCTCCACCAGTCGCGCGATCAGCCCTTCGACTGCTTCGCGATGTCCGCCATGTATAAAGCTGCGCGGAACCACGCGATGCGCCATCACGGGGACCGCCAAGTCTTTAATGTCATCAGGCATGACGTAGTCCCGGCCTCGCACGGCGGCCAATGCCTGCGCTCCACGATACAAACAGAGCGCTCCGCGTGTGCTCACGCCGACTCGCAGTTCGCTACATTCTCGTGTCGAATGCACCAGGTCGAGCAAGTAATCGTGAATGGAGTCTTCTACCGCTACGTCGCGCACGTACTCTTGTAGTTGCAAAATGTGAGTGCCTTCGATCACCGCTTGCAGATGGTCGACAGGTTCGCTCTTGCGGTGATCCTGCAGCACTTGGCGTTCATGTTCGCGCGCCGGGTAACCCATCGAAATGCGAATCAGAAAGCGATCCAGTTGACTCTCGGGTAGCGGGTAGGTGCCTTCGAATTCGAACGGATTCTGTGTCGCGATGACGATGAACGGTTCGGGCAAGTCGTGAGTGACGCCATCCGCTGACACCTGCCCGTCGCTCATCGCTTCCAGCAACGCACTTTGCGTGCGCGGCGGTGTACGGTTGATTTCGTCGGCCAGGACGACGTTGGAAAAGACAGGCCCGCGATGAAACTTGAATTGGCCCGTACCAGAATCGTAAACGCTCGTGCCGATAATGTCGCTTGGCAGTAGATCAGGTGTAAACTGAATGCGACAGAAATCGCCATGCACGCTGCGTGCGAGTGCTTTGGCGACGAGTGTTTTGCCGACGCCCGGTACGTCTTCAAGCAACACGTGTTCGCCGGCCAAGAGTGCAACGAGACACATACGTATGACATTTGGCTTGCCAAGCACAACCTGCGACATGTTGCGCTCCAACTCGCCAATTTGCCGCAATACGTCCTCGTGCATACGCCGTGCCCCATCGTCACGTAGCCCCGCAGAGTGCGCACGCGACCGCCGACGCGCGACACCTCAGCATTTTCCCCACCGCATTCTAGCCGAAGTATCAAATCGGCGCAAGCGCGAAGCTTGCTTCGTCTGCCCATTCCACGGCATAATCAATTTGAGTCTCATCTTTTCACAAGTGACCATGTTCGTCGAACCCTCAAGAGCGCCGCTACGTAGTCGCGAGACGCCGAGCGATTTGGGGGAAATCGTGCGATCATGCACTGAGTTTGTTCCGGGAACTGAACGAGCAGGCAATGAAGACGATGCGCAAACCATTGCCGCCGGTGCAGCTTAACGGCCAGAGTTTGCTGTGCGCTTGTCCCGATTGCCAGTCGCCGATGACGGTCCGAGTTTGGTTGGGTGTTGCCGATTGTTGGCACTGTGGGACGTCGATTGCGCTAGAGGATCTCGCCGAGCTACAAGAGCTGGCTCCCGTCGCCAGTGATCCGCTCCAGCCAGTTCACGCCGAGCCGGCCACGCAGGCGGACCCAGCGACTGCGGCGCCGCGGATCAAGCGACGCATGGCTCCAGCGGAATCAGCGCCCCCTGCATCGCGCGTCGCCAAGGC
>JAGQPK010000036.1 GCA_020426755.1 Planctomycetales bacterium | reverse complement strand
GCTCAGATGTCCGTTTCACACGCTGACGCAGTGACCAAGTACCAATTGAAACGTGCCCAGTCGCAGGCCGAATTGTCGGTTGAGTATCGCGTGAAAGAGCCGCTGGGGACATCGCTGCCGGAGAGTCTTGAGTTCTTCTTTCTCGAGCGCTACTTGCTGTTCGTCGAACGCGGTCAGCAACTCTATGCGGGCCAAGTGCACCATGTGCCCTATCCGGCCTGCCGTGCCGAAGTGCTCTCAATTGATGACGCAGTGTTGTCAGCGGCTGGCATCAACGTGGGGAACCGAACACCGGACTACGTCCACTTCTCACCTGGCGTAGATGTGGAAATCTTCTCGTTACGGCCGGCGACGCCGTGAGGCGATGATGAACAACATGCCGGTTGCGAGCAGTGTTGTGGTTGTTGGTTCCGGCACCGCGGTCGCTCGTAACATCGAACGACTGTCGCTTGGCGGCACGTCTTGCGAAATCTCCCAGACGATGATGCGAGCGATTCCTTGCTCGTCGGCATAAGCCACGCGTTGGCGGACATCATCCAGGCTGGGAATCCAATAGTGCTCGCCGCCCAATTCAAAGCGTTGACCATCAGACGTTGTGCCGTTGTTCAGCAGGTTGGCGTAAGTTCGCGCACTGCCGCGATCCGTGCCGTCGTACCCTAGTCCATAAAATGGCAAGCCAACACCGAGTTTATCGGGGGGCAGTTCGACGCTCGTCTTGCTGCCAAAGACCCACGTGCGTGGCTGACGTGTACCTAACGGTTGCGTCCACGCGTTAACGGCTTCTTCGACGAACGACTGTGGTGAGTGTTCGCCTACAGTCGGCAGTCGTGGGTCATTGCCCCACCAGCCTAGCCCGTACGTCATCAGGTCAACACCATCGATCCCGTCGTCGCCAGAGACAACCTGGTTCGGCAACAGCAAGCTCGGCGCAATCGCGATTGTGACCAACTTCGAACCAACCGCGTGCTTGATATCCTTAAGTAAGGAAACATAATTCGCGCGCTCCGACTCGGTGGAGGGCGCTTCCCAATCGAGATTGACGCCGGCCAGATCGTGCGACTCAATGAAGTCACGAATGTTGGCCGCGAATACTTTGCGCTTGGCCGAATTGCCGGCGACAATTGCGAAGTTATCGCTCATGTTGCCGCCACCACCGCCTAGCGTTAGTACGACGCGCGGTTGTGCTATGCCCGGTTGAGACTGGATTGTGCGGGCCAACTTCGTCAGATTTGCTTCGTGACTGGCCGTGACATTAAGCGACCCGTCGGCGGCGATTGTCATGCCGAAGTACCGCACTTCATCGAGCAGCGGCAACTGCTCGGGCAAGACGGATGAGTAATAGGGCTCCTTGAATCGATAATCGGGCAGATAGCCGACGATCTCGACCGCGTGGAGTGGCATGCCTGGCGAGCAAACGGAGCAGCAGACAGCTAGGAAGCTAGCGACGCGTGAGGCTAGTCTGCCGACGCGTGAATGGGAGATGTGTGCCGTCATTCGTGGAGTTCGCCGAAAGGCGTTAGCCTCGGTTTCCTTTGAGAATAGAGGAATGATGCTGATTGGCGATTTTTGATTTCGGGATTTGGAGTGCGGATGCGTCGTGAATTCATCATTCCTAAATCTGAAATCGTCCTTCCAAAATCAGCCATTCCGTGCCAATCGGCCTTCATTTCAGCAGGCATTGGGCAAACTGGCAATGCTTTTTTCATCCGGGGGAGAATTCTCGCAACAATTCGAGTTCCGCGCCGACAATGGTAGGGACGATGAGCCACAATGGACCGTCCTAACCTGATGACCGCTCTAACGTTAACGATGTCGAGACTACTGCGATGCCCAAACCTGCTGCACGTTTAGGTGACTTGACGATGCACGGTTCGACCCTGTTGGGAGTCCCGTGCCCCACGGTGCTCATCGGGGCCAAGCCAGCCTGGCGGATTGGCGATCAACACATGTGTCTGATCCCGAATGCCCCGCCGCCGGTGTGTTCTGGAACGCCGCACGGTCCGGGTTTCACGACGCCGATACCTGATGGTGGTTCCGGTGTGTGCATCATCGGCGGCAAACCGGCCGCCCGAATGGGTGACATGGTGATCGAGCCGGGTGCCATCCTGCCCTTGCCGCCGCCAAACTCAATTGTCCTGGGCTGTATTACCGTCCTGATCGGCATGGGAGCTGGCGGTGGTGGTGGCGGCGGTGGCTGTCCCTGCTGCGGCTAACGAGTGAATCTAGAGGAAGGGTAGCGACCCGTGTTTCGAGTCAATCTTGCCACTGGTGATTTGTGTCTAGCCGTCGCCGGTTGGATGTTTCCCACGGCGTTAAGTTTGGAATTGAGCCGCGCGTATTCGACGGCCACGCCCGACGCAGCCCCTCTTGGGCCACACTGGAAGCTGTGGGATCCGGAATATCTCGACGAACAGGGCTCGCAGATCTCATTCCATTCTGGCGGACAAGCAATCGCACAGTTCGAGTCGGTTGGAGCTCCACCGGCAGATGGCGACGCGTTCTCAATTGCCATCGAAGCCAACGGACAATACCTTGTCACCGATCGTCAACAGGGCAAGCGCTACCGGCTCTCTAAGCTGGGACTACCGCAGTTACAAGTCGAACTGACGGACCGTTACGGCAACACGATGGTGCGTCGTTACGATGTGCGCGGACAACTGGTCGAATTGATCGATTCCGATCAGCGAAAGTTTCGCCTCACCTATGCGGCCGATCGCTTGACCGAGATCGTATTGGTCGCCGGCAGTTCTACCGAAACGGACGAAACGGTTTTGGCCTGCGAATACGATACTCTGGGGCAACTTGTACGAACACGTGATTGGCCAAACGTGGTGCGTGAATACCAATACGTCGACGGCAAGATGGTGCGTTTTACGAACCCGCTCGGGGGAACACACTTCGCCGCCTTCGATGACACGGGAAGATGTCGAACGGTATGGGAACAAGACGGGGTGCGTTCTTACGCGTACGAGTACGACACGGAACGCCGACAGACGACGCTGCGCAACCGTAATGGACATGTCCAACTGTTTCGTTTCAATGAGCAGAATGCGCTGATTGAGTCCGTCAACCCGCTGGGCGCTTCACGACAGCTATTGCGCGACATCGACGGCAGTCTGATTGCGGAGCTCGGTCCGGACGGCTCCGTGATCGGTTCGTGGCACGTCGCCACCGGCGAAAATCAAGTGACGCAGCTCGACCCGTTGGGTGCCGTGACCATCATCCAGTTCAATGATGACGGCGCGATCAAGTCTGTCACCGATGTCGCCGAGAACCAGTGGACCTACGAATACGATGAACGCGGCGATGTAGCCACTGCGCTGACACCGGCGGGCAGCTGGCAATTCGAATATGCGCCGCAGGGTGATCTGCACCGGGTCGTGGATGCTGGCGGTGGACAATTGAAGATCACTCACGAAAATCGACATCGACGCACGACGGTGGTCGACGCGGCCAATCAAACCGAGAAACTCGAATACGATCGGTGGGGACGCTTAGTCAAAGCATACAACGGTCGCGGATGGGGCTACGACATTGAGTACAGTGGCGGCACTCATGAGTTGCGTTTCTCTGACAAGCAGTACGAACGCTTCACGTACGACGTGTTGAATAATCTGACGCAGTACGAGGATGCGATCGGGCGGCGTTGGCGCTATCATTACGACGCCTTTGGCCGGATGATCGAGGCGACTGATCCGCTGCAGAAGACCGTCAAGTACTCGTACGACTGTGAAGGTCGCATTGAGCAAGTCGCAAACGAGGCGCACGTCACCTTTACAACGGCTTATGATGCGGCCGGCAAGATCGTACAGCAGACCGACTTCGGTCACAGTTCACGCCAATACGTTTACGACGCAACTGGCAAACTACGCCAGATTGTCACTGGCGACGGTAAGCAGATCGCGGTTGATACGGACGCGGCTAGCCAAATGGTTGGCTTGGATACTGAAACTGCCGGGTATCAGCGTAACGCTTTTGATCAGGCCGGGCGACGCACTCGTATTGAAACTGCGGGGGCCACACTCGAGTTCGCGTACGATGCGTTGGGACGCGTTGTACAAGAAGTCGTCGACGGCGATGCAGTTGACTACAGCTATGGTTGGCATGAACTGCCCGTGGAGATCAAAACGAAACGGCGGCGAGTCAACTACAACTACGACGTGGCAAAGAACTTGTGCACTGCCTCCGATGATCGAGGCCTGCAGATCAACTTTCAGGAAGACCCTGCCACACTGACGACAACGGCAGACTACGGCAGTGGCTGGCAAGTTTCACGTCGCTATGACGAACGCTCGCATTTGATCGAGCAAGTGGTCAGACGGAATGGAAGCGAGGTGATTGGCGAAACGTATCGGTATGATGCCGCTGGCAATCTGCTGGAACGTGTGCGACGCGGTGGCGAGCGACTCGAGTTTACGCATTCATCACGGCGCGAATTGGTCGAGTGTCGGCTGGATGGCGTGGTTGCACGTCGTTATCGCTATGACGATGCCGGGAACATCACCGAGACGATAAACGGGGACGTCGAGTATCTGCCGGGTAATCGATTGCGTCAGTGGTCGGGGGCCGAGATCAAGTACGACGGTGACGGGCGGCCGGTGGAAAAGATCAGTGATTCCGAACGATGTTCATACGAGTTTGATTTTGCCGGGCAAATCGTCGAGGCCCGCCGCGCGGAGGGCGTGTCGAGTTACACGTACGACGGTATTGCGAGGCGGCTTAAATGGTCGACGCCGTTAGGCAGCGGGACGACTCGTTGGGCTTGTGATTGGTTACTCGATGAAGTTCACGAAGACGGTACGCAACTCGCGTATGTCGTTCATCCCATTCGTCAAGTCGTCTTGGCTGTGGCGATTGACAACATCTGGTACCTGGTCGTTACGGATCAGCATGGCGAGGCAACAGATCTGCTCAATATGGAGACTGGCCAGTCAGCTTGGAAATCATTGCCGATGGGCTTTGACAGCCAAGTCGTGCATGACCATTTGCAGGGACATTGGCGAGTACGTGGAATTGGGCAGATTGCCGACCCGGACTCGGAGTTGATTTACCAGCGCGCGAGATATTACGTTCCTGAAATTGGACGCTTTTTCTCACCGGACCCGTTGAGTGTCGCGGCGGGCTGGAACGTCTACTCGTATTGCCTGAACCAACCGCTGCGCTACATCGATCCAACTGGACTTTGTCCCACGTTGTCCGAATCGGATTGCAGCCAGCTGCGCAACAACATTCGCAACCGGGCCACGAGCGTAGAAACACGGTGGCAGGAAATGCAAACGCCGGTATCCATCTTGCCTTGGTCAACTCCGCCCGCCTTGCCGAAGGGCGGCATCTACGCCGCGCCAATTTTGGCCGCTGACAATTCTGTTGTACCAGCCGGATCTAAGAGTAAAGGCTCGTTGGAGACCCATATCGATGCCTATCAGCAAGAACAAAAGGGACTCAAGCGAACCATGCAGGAATACCACGCCGGTGGCTGCCGCGAGTACGAGACACCGGCCGAGCGAGCCGAAATGAGAGCGATGGGGAAATGGCAGAACAAGAAGATTGAGTTGCCTACCTATCCATTGAAGAACGCACCGCCGGATATTCGCGCAAAACTTGGTATTTAAGGTGGGGACGAGGCGAACAATGTCACGTGATGAAGCCGAAATTCGCCGCGAGATTGCCGACGTTGCCGCACGCGTCGATGCAATTTATAAGGCAGCTGAAGGTGATCCAGATTGGGATGAATACGAGTCGCTGCAGGACCGACTGGATGCGCTCTACGATGAGTTGGATGAGGTCGTCCCCGAACGCAAACAAAGGAACGAGCAGTCAACAACGACGAATGAGTCGCTGCGTTTAGCCGAGCTCCACAACCGGCTGGCGGAGATCGCAGATCAGCAAACTGCTGCAATTCGCGCTTGGAATGAAAAGCCCACGCCCGATCGTCTACCAGCTTTTGAACAGACCATCGAACGGTTGCACGATGAATATGAACGTGTGCACGCGGAGGTGCTGGAGTTGACGTCAAAGCTGACTGGAGAGACGGGCTGATGTGTCGCTGTGATGAACTGCCGATCGCGATGAGCATTGAGGATCGATGGGATGTCGAATATCGTGGCAGCGCGCCCGTCACGTTAATTGGCACGTTTACGCGTGATGACTATACGTTCGACGGCGAACACCGTCGACAGGCAATCGACCCGCGCGATGCCGCCATGCTGACGTCACAGCCGCTGTTTCGGATCCTGGGAATAAGACGCGGGTAGGTGCTTGCCGGGAAGATGTTGAAAAAGTTCGCCGAAAGACGAGCACTAGTTCGCCGAAAGGCGAGTATTGGATCGCCGAAAAGCGAGCACTAGTTCGCCGAAAGGCGCTAGCCGCGGTTCTCGGTACTAGATGAGCCGGCGCCGGGGCGGGAACCGACGCTAGCGCGTTGCGGCGAACTGCGTCGCGATGATGCGAACTATGTCGTGATGCGAGAACTACATCGCAATATGGGAAATCAAATCGCGTTCAAACGAAGAGGAACGTTTCATGAGCGATGACAACGCACAGGCTGGAGAGCGATCGCTTGATTTGAGTGAACGAACGTTTCCGGCGGATGAGCTGCGTACGTTGGCAAAAGAACAGGGCGCCGGCCGGTCCGACTATTTGCGTAACGTGAACTTGACGGGATGCAATCTGGCTGGGGCCAACCTGTCGTCACTCGATCTGCGCGGGGCAAATCTCACGGGTGCCTCATTGACTGGCGCCAATCTACAACAAGCAAATTTAGCGAGTGCTGACCTGACAGGTGCAAGTTTAGTCGAGGCTGATTGTACGGCAGCAATTCTCACGCAAGCGAACATGCAAAACGTCAATGCGTCGCGTGCGATGTTTCGAGCTGCCAACTTGAGTGGCGCCAATCTGAACGCCGGTCTATTTGCTCACGCAGACTTTTCACAGGCCGATCTGAGCGACAGTGTTGCTAATCTGGCTCGTTTTGAGCGTGCTTCGCTGCGCGCCGCCGTGCTACTCAAGTTCGCTGCGGTGCAAGCCGTACTGGAATTCGCCGATTTGAGTTACGTCAAGATTGTGAGTGCGGACTTGTCTGAAGCGAATCTTGTCGGTGTGACGTTTGATGAGTCTTCAATCGTGGGCAGCAAGCTGACTCGTTCGGATTGGTTCTGGTCCAATCTTGATCCGCGGCAAGTAGTTGATTGCGCCTCGGATCAAATGCGTTGGCCAAAACGGGTCAACCCAACGGTCTACGCCGCCGGTGCCACGGTGCCGAGCGTTCCGCAAGCGCCGCTGTATCGCCATTGATCGAGTGCGCCGCTGCATGCGTGCTCAGCGCGAATTAGTTCGTAACGCGAGTTAGTTCTAAACGCGATGTAGTTCGCCGCAACGCGCTAGCGTCGGTTCTGTCCCGGCGCTGACTCAACCAGTACGGAGAACCGCGGCTAACGCCTTTCGGCGAACTCATGCGCGGCGAACTCACGCTTGTGGAACGCAAGCATGAACTAGTGGTAATTGCCGCGCGTCAGTGCAACCACTAAGTCGTGGCTCGTAAACTCGCCGTCGCAATCCCAGTCACCCTCGGCCCAACCTGAATTTCCAACGAGATCATCTTCGTAGCCGCCGGCTTGGAAGATCAGCACCAAATCGGCAGAGTCGAATACGCCGTCCAGATTCGCGTCTCCGGCACGCGTATGCAGTTGGGTTTCTACGAGTAAGTACACGTCTTCCTCAGTATTGTTGCCGTCCCGGTTGACATCGAACGCAGGATTATTGGTGCCAATCGCATGACAAACGGCATCGACATCTGCTGCAGTGATCATGCCATCGTTGTTGAAGTCAGCCGTTTCTGCGACGCCCGGCGTGCCGCCCGTCTTGTAGCTTGCGCGCCACTGCGACGGCAAGTTCCAGTCAACGCGTTCTCCCTGCAGATCGATGATCGTCAACGAATCACCAGGACCGTCCGTCGATGGCCGCCAATTGTCACGGAAAGTAAACTCCTGCACGTTGTGACCAGTCGCATCGACTAGCTGAATGACTTCGCCCGAGTTGTTCAGGCGGAACGCGGCATCCGTGGCACCGTACTGCCCCACAAGTTGAGGAAGGTTGCCGTAGCGTTCCACAAACGCCTCGGTCAACGCGGCAACGACCACGGACTCGCCGGGAGCGACCGTTCGGTCGGGGAACGTGAACTCGACACCGTTAGTCAGCTTCATTCCAGCCAAACTCACCGCTTGGTCGGGCGATATGTTGGTGAACTCGATGAATTCGTAGTCATCGGTCTTGAACTTCTCGTTCGCTTGCGGATCGGCGGGATGGTACATCAGCTCAGAGATACGCAGCGGAACGCCTGGCAGCTCAAACGTTGCTTCGGTTAGGGCGCTCCATTCGCCGTCGACGAGCGTTCGCGCTTTGACCGTTACGCCGGTTTGCAACGGGATGGGAGCGGCGTAGGCCGAGGCAGTCGTACCAACGGCGTTTGCCGTTTCGCCGGTACGCAAGGCGCTTTGGCGCGGGTCGGAGCCATCGAGCGTATAGTAAACCGTGCCGGCAGCAGACATCTCCAACTCAAACCCTGGCCGCAAGTCTCCACCGAACTGATTAAATTCGGGTGCGGCGACGCTCGGGTAGAGGCCGGCACTGGTGAACTGCCGCAAGACGATCTCTGAGCGGCGCGGAAAGTAGTTGTCGATGATATCGTCACGCTTGGCACGCCAATCAATCGGCGTAAAGGTGCGTCCGTCGGTGCGCGTGGCGGTCGTTCTTGTGTCGCCCCAGCGAGCTGCTTCCGCGACCAACGGCAAAGCGATCTCATTGGCCAATCTCATGTAGCGTTCAGCGGGCAAGTTGTTTTCCGGATGCAGTGGATCCCAGGTCGGTGCGTCGGAATTCACAGCTAACAAGCCATTGTTGAAAAAGTGCTTGTGAATTCGATCTGCGAATTGCAAGCGGAATTCCGCGTTGGTCTTGAGATACCGATAGGGCAGCGCGGCACCTTCGACCACATCCAATCGATTCGTCGTAAGCGTCGAACCTTCGCCGTGATCAAGAATCTTTTCGGTGTCCCAGGCGAAGAAGTAAAACCCTTCGCTGTCATCCGTTCGGCGGCGAGCAGCATAGTAATTACGTCCCGGCCAGTCGGTGTTGCCGCCGTAGAAGTTGACGATCAGGTAGTCGAGATAGTTGGGGATGTTGAGCAATGCGCCCTGACTTGGATTGTCGGTGCCATCGGGATTCAATCCCAATAATTCCAAGTAGGCGGCATTACTGGCCGCTTCGTCCGAGTTGGAAATTGTGCGAGACACCGTCGTGAGTTGATTCCAGGCGTCTCGATTGCCGTCCCGCAGCGCTCCCGTATTGAACGTATCCCAATCCTCTTTCTCATCGCCCAAGTAGTCGGACGTGAACGAGGCGTTGGCGCGTTCTACCATGTTGTAGACGCCCCAATAGAATCCGTTCAGATAGACGTGAACCCAGCGGCCATGCACCGACGGTTGACCCATTTCGAGTAACGTCGTGCGCGCCCATTCGTCTCGAATGAATTGTGTCGTCGTGGGCGTGTGCACCCAGCCATCGTTGTAGCCGCCACGGAGGATGATTGTGTCGAAGGTGTCGACCGTGCCAGGTTCGTTACCAAATACCGGGTAACGCAACTTGGTAGCGCCGAATTCATCATGAAACTGAAAGCGGAACGACTGCTTTTTCGAGTTGGCAAGATTACGCACATTGTCGCCTTGGATTTGCACACCCGCGTCAGCCTGGATGCTGCCGGAGCCATCGGCTTCGATGAATTCAAACGAAGCGGCACGTTCCCAAGCATCGCCCGAGCGAGTCGAGTTCGTGTAAATGCCACTCTCGCCAAACAGCTCCTCCATGTTCATCGAAATCGAAACGCTCGGCGCGGCTTTCAACGCGTCGATAAACTGGCTGGAAAACTCGCCGTCGTAAAGGTCGTTCGGGCCGACGACGTTCTGGTCAATTCCGTAATCCGCGTCAGGGCGACCCCACGTCGCCGGGTAGCCCGCGTCAAGCAACGACTGCTCGGTCTGCGTAACGATATCGCTCAGAATGAGGTAGGTCTGTGTGTTGACGACACTCGTTAGATAATGCTCCTTGATCGCAGCGACGCGCAACGTCGTGGTCTTCGTAATCTGCACCTCGCCTGCGGGCGTCGTATCAGCAGCGGATGGTGCGATAACGGTGCCGTTCTCCAACGAGGGAATGCTGCCGTCCGTCGTGTACACCAACGACGCGCCCGCGGTACTGTTGGAGAGCTGCACCGTAAATGGGCCGTCGTAGATGCCACGCTCGGCACTAACGACGACTGGCGTGACAAGTCCCTGATACGACACCGTTCCGTTTGGCAGTCCTGGTGATGGCTTGCTGAAAAGTTCTGGGGTCGTATTGGGAGTGGCCGGGGCCGCCATGTCGAGTTCGGCCGAGATCAGAAAGTCGTCGGACGAAACGCTGGCGTTGAGTCCATGAATTGCCAACACGTTGGCACCTGGCCGCAGCAGATGAGTGTATTCAGTTTCATCCACTATTTCGAATTGAACGGCTAAAGTGTCGCGATGCGTCGTCGTCGCGGAGTCGTTCCAGGCGAGATCGAGCGGCGCGTTGCGCAGTTCGATTCGCGTGCCGTTGAGATAGGCTGCATAGCCGTCGTCGTATCGCATGCGAAATTCAAGGCCGATGGCAGCGTACGGATTGTCGAGATTAAACGGAATCCGAATGTAGGCACTGGTGTTCGCCCCAAACATCGCGTCTTTGACATCGATGCCGTAGTAAGTTTCAAAGCCGGTTCCCGCCTCGAACCCAACACCGCCCGCGCCGTGGGTCCAGCTTGAGTCGTCGAACTCCGGCAGCGTCCAACTCGTTCCCAACTGTTCCGCACCGTTCTCGGCAGTCGGTATCAGCACACTCATGGCCGCCGTGGTGTCAAAGACCGCGCGCGTGACATTCGCTTGCTGGACGCCATATGAGCGGTCCGGTTCGAGCGGCGGAAAGGTTGGGGCAAATTCAGCCGAGATGGATGTGCCGTCAGCCTTGATCAGTCCCAGGTACTCACCGCTCTTGCTCAATTGGAAGTTGGTGTGCAGTGGAGCAGCCGGATCTGTGCGGTCCTTCCCCGACGCTTGGATGACCATGAATTGTTCGGGCTGCAAGGAGATCTGTGGAAAGGTCCACTTCTTTAAATCGGTGGCGTCGTCGGTCAGGTGCCAGCCATTGAGGTCCGCTGGCTCGTCGCCAGCATTGTAGATCTCAATCCAATCATTGCGGTCCCCATCTTCATCCTTGAGCCCTTGCTGATTGTCGGCAACGATCTCCGTGATCATCACATTGGCCGCCATTACCGTGCGGGCCTCCAACGACTCCAAGCCGGCGCTGTGCATATGGCGAGTCCGTTTGCCGCTCTTGATGCGTGACCCGCTCCAGAATCTCCGACTCGTCATCTTGCTCAACTCCAGCCAAAACTTTTAAAGAAGGAAAGCCAACCCGCCATCGCCTGACAAGCTCTCGACCTGTCCGCGCAGTAGGCGTCCAGTTTATCAGCAGTGGCGGGACTCTCCGAGGATTATTTGTCAAAGTGCGATTTTGGAGTGCGGCCACGCAGCTGTCGCTTTCATTTTCGGACGCAACGCTTGGAGGCACGACTCGCAGCCTGGGACGATCGGGTCCAGCTGCGAAGCTAAGTGGAAATGTAAAACGAAGCTGCTGAGCGGCGTGCTCACCATCACAACGCCGGATTCAACATGAATGCTTGGTCAGTCCGGTCTGCATAGCAATAGCTGCGTGATCGCACTCCGTATGTTGCCGTCGGTCGCTACTTCGACTGATTCAAAAGCTTTACAGCCAGTTGCAGATTCCGCGTGGCCTCGGCGTTTCCGGGCGAGAGACGCAGTACGTCTTGATAATAAGCAATCGCCTGCCGATAGTTCCCCAGTCGGGCGTGCATCGTGCCCAAATTGTTGTAAGCGTCGACGTACTCCGGGTCGGCTTTCACGACTTGTTCATATTCGTGGATCGCCAGCGGGATCTGATTGAGAGCCGCGTAGCTACTGCCCAAATTGGTTCTGGCTTGCACAAATGATGGATCGATTTCGACGGCGCGAGCAAACGCGTCACGTGCTGACTCCAGTCGGTTCTGCGTAGCGAGGATGGTGCCGAGGTTGTTGAACGCTTCGGCAAAAGTCGGATCTCGCTCGACTGCCCGTCGCAAGAACTGTTCCGCCTTGGTTTCGTCGTGTTCGGCCGAGTGAATCAGTCCCAGTGTATTGAGCACGGCCGCATCGTCGGGCTCCAAATCGTACGCGCGTTCCGCCGCGGCCTTGGCAGCAGTAACTCGATTGGCCGAAATATGCAGCTTGGCGATTTGACGTAGCGGCAGCGCCCAATTCGGGTCCAACGCGGCGAGCTCTTCGAAGGCGCGCAGCGATTCGTCGAAACGCTCGATTTCGGACAGCCAGGCCGCGACGTGGAAGCGAGTTTGCAGTTCGTCGCGCCGCGCAACTTCCAAGATGCGAGGATGTTCCAGCGAGCTGCCCGGTAAACACGCCGCGGACCGCGCGCGTTCGTGATAGTCGCCGGGAATCCGCTGGGAGTCCGCCAGTAATTGCGTTGGCTCGATTGGTCCCTTGTAGATCGCGGCCAGTCGTCCTGATGCGTCCACCAGAAAACTGGACGGCAACGGCAGGGGCTTTTTCAGAAAGAAGAACTGGTCGTTCAGTTCCTGCAGCATTTGCATTTGATTCGCATCGACTTGGCCCCAAGTGATCGAATCGCCTAATTGCGCGACGACTTGCTGTGCGTTATCGAGTGTGGCGTTGGGATCGTCCAGTTGGTCGACGTTGATCGCAACGATATCGATGTTGGCCTGCTGAAGCTCGCGCTGCTGGCCAGTTAATGTGGCCAACTCCTGAATGCACGGGCTGCACCAACTGGCCCATAATAAGAGCAGCGTCGGCCGCCCGGTCTTGAAATCGAGGCGACGCGTTTCTGAACTCGTCAGGTTCTGCAACGCGACGGACGGCATCGGCACGCGATTTACCAACGACACTCGTCCCGTCCGCGAGGCATCTGGCAACGGCGTTGTATCGGACGTCAACTGCGAACGCGGCGCAGGAGTGGGCAACCGAGCGGCAATGCCCGTGCCCTGACGCAATTCGTATTTACCACCACGCTCCACATCTTCAAATGTTTCTGTTGTACCGCCTGGCCAATGCACAGTAACCTGTTCAATTCCCGCCGTCTGGCCGAGCCCGACGTGAATCGACTTGCTGCTTTGAGATAGAAAACCCTCGCCGGCGCGGAGTGTCTTCACTAGACGCTGCGGACGCTGCGGGCTGGTGACGGGACTTTTCGGCCGAGGACTTGTCGATTGATCAGAAACCCGAACTTCGATGCGCGCACCGACTGCGTCGCGGTTTGTCGTCGTTCCGTTCCCGACCAGATGAAAGGTCACCGCCTGCGACGAATCGACGGTTTGGTTCTCCAAATAGCGGATGCGTGGCGCCGTTCGATTCGTGATCCATAGATCCAAGTCGCCATCATGATCCCAATCCGTGTAGGTGAGCGCGCGGCCATCGTCGGGAAAGTCAATGCCCGCAACTGCGGAGACCGTCGCGAACTTTCCGTCGCCCGTATTCAAAAAGCAACAGTTTCGTTCACGTCCACTAAATGAGCGGCCTTCCATAATCATACGGAAGAGGTCATTGCGTGCGCCGAACCAATTGCGATCAGCATCAGTGGACTCATCGTTAGCCGTTCGCGACACGACCTGTCGCCAAAAGAAACTTCACAAGTCACCCGTATCGTCGGTCGTGATGTAACCGTTGGCCACGACCAGATCTTGCCAGCCGTCGTTGTTGATGTCGACAAAGTTAGAACTCCACGCCCAGCGGCCCACATGCACTCCGGCGGCCACGCTGACATCATCAAAATGACGGATAGCGTTATCTGCACCTGCGTGGTTCAGCAGTAACGTGTTGCCACGCGCGAAACGCTGCAGGCGTTGGCGGATCGCTTCGTCGGCATCCTCCTTGAACTCGGGTTGAAAGGTGATGCGCCCGCCGGCAGAAGAAAACATGTTGCTAATGTACAGATCCATCCAGCCGTCGCCGTCGGCGTCACCCCAGGTAGCAGACATACCCGACGCGCTGTCTTCGCCATTCACTTCAGCTGCCGCGTCATGAAACGTCCCGCCGTCGTTGACGTAGAGGTTGTTGCGGCCAAAATCGTTGGACACGTAGAGGTCTTGATCGCCATCATTGTCGAAGTCGTCCCAACAAGAAGCCCAACTGTAGCGTCGATTGTTCTCGTCGAGACCGACTTCGTGCGTGACGTCAGTGAAATGCAGCTTTCCGTCTTTGTGATCGTTGCGGTACAGTGCGTTCTTCCCCGCGTTGTTTGCGTCGTGGTAGATGCGGTTGGCGGCGCCGCCTTGCACAGGGACCTCGCGTGTCGACGCAAAGAAATCGTTGGGATAGTCCACGCAGATGTAGAGATCCAGATCGCCGTCCAGATCGAAATCGGCCGCAGTCAGGGACGTCGTGTCATCGTGCGTCGACAGCACATCTTGGACCTCAAAGTGGTCTCCCACATTTGAGGCAATGACGAGCCCGCCTAACACAGCGACGACCAAGTCCTGGTCTCCGTCGTTGTCGAGATCCACCAGCAATGCGCTGCGCGAACCGTCCAGCCAGTCGACCCGCCACTCAGCCGCGGCGTCTCGGGCCGTACCATCTGGCTGTTGGAGGAAGAGCCGATTCGGCAAATTTGCCTCCTGGCAAAGATAAAGATCGTCGAGCCCGTCGCCATTCACATCGCCGATCGCCAAGCCGGGATTGCCGAGCGGCGAGAAGTAACGCATGTCCTGATTCCGTTCGAGCCAATAGTTCAGCCCGTACAATAGTTGATCACGGTAGGCAGAATCCTTTCCCAACACGGCGTCCGTTTTGTCGACGAACAGCGGCGACGGTGCCGCCAGCGTTGTTTGCTCAAGTTTCGTGACGGTGAGCTGCTGGATCTTTGGTCGCTGCGATGTCGATTCATCCCAGCGAATGGTCCAGGATGCGTGTTGTTCAACTGGCTGACCATTGCGTCGACCGCTGACGGCAACCAACTGTTGCGTCGCGAGCGTACCGTCGTCGTCACTTGCGCGAAACACTTTGAACTCGAACCGAACGTCTGTGCAAGTCGCCCATAAGTCAGACAGTTCGCGCAGTGCCTCCCGGGGACGCGCAAGCTCGGGTTCTGGATCGGTAGTGAGCCGCGCGACTTCAAACTGGCTGTCTGTGTAGACGGACGGAGATGTAGATAAAACGATATGGCTGATCTGGCTGTTCGGCGCAAAGGCGTTCGTGAGCGCAACGTCGATGGATTCGTCACCGTCTTTGTCTGCGTTGAATAGCACTGCGCCGAGCTGATCGAGTGCCTTTTTCGCTAACGAGGCACGTGCTTCAATTGTCCAACCGTCCGCGGCGGGGTTATCGATCGTCTGCCAGTTC
>JAGQPK010000369.1 GCA_020426755.1 Planctomycetales bacterium | reverse complement strand
TATTGGCCAACGGCGCCTACGGACAACGGATCGCGAAAATTGCCCAAGTATTAGGGATCGCCCACGCCGTACTGGATCGTGGCGAATTGGAACCACCGGACCTGGACCAGCTAGAGCGCCACTTGGCGTCCAATCCGCAGGTCACTCACGTGGCGATGGTACATGGCGAAACAACGACGGGCATGCTTAATCCGATTGCTGCGGCGGGTGAGATTGCCAAGCGATACGGCAAGACGTTTATCGTCGATGCGATGAGCACCTTCGGTGGCGTGCCGCTGGACGTAGCATCGATCGGCATCGACTTCCTGGTCAGCTCTGCCAATAAGTGCATTCAAGGAGTGCCGGGATTCGGGTTCGTCGTCGCGCGACGCGAGGCCCTGCAAGTGTGCGGCGGGCGGGCCCGCTCTCTGTCTCTCGATTTGTTCGATCAATGGAAGACCATGGAGGACGGGCACGGCAAATGGCGATTTACGTCACCGACGCATGTCGTCCGCGCATTTGCCCAGGCGCTAGTCGAGTTGGGTGAAGAAGGTGGCATCGAAACGCGGTATCGACGCTATAAAAACAATCAGCACACGCTCGTGGAAGGCATGGAATCGTTGAATTTCGTGCCCCTGCTGAAACGCGAATATCAATCGCCAATCATCACCGCTTTCCACAACCCTCAGTCGGCCGACTATCGATTCGACGAATTCTATCGACGTTTAAAGGACGCCGGTTTCGTAATTTATCCCGGCAAGGTATCGCAGTTGGATACCTTTCGTATTGGCTCGATTGGCGAAGTGTACGCTGAGGATGTTGAAGAGTTGCTGGAGGCAATTGCAGCCGCGATCTATTGGTGAACAATATGACAACGATCGTTGAACGGGTTACGTGCGGTCTCTTGGCAGTACTGTGCTTGGCAACTGTTTGTCAGGCCGGCGACGAGACGTCGGATCAGCCGCGATTCCGCTTCGAATCGGTGCTCTTAAATCCTCATTCTGAATACAGCGCCTGCTGTGTGTTTGACGTCAATGGTGACGGGCGACTCGACATCTACTGCGGTGGATTCTGGTACCAAGCGCCGGATTGGCAGCGCCATGTGACTCGAGAAGTCACGCAGATTCGCGGTCGATATGACGATTACGCGAACTTGCCACTCGATGTTAACGGCGACGGTTGGATTGATGTCGTTAGCGTGAACTATCGTAGCAAGTCAATCTACTGGTGCGAGAATCCGCGGGGGACGGATGCACGATGGCAGGTGCATATGATCGATGAGCCCGGGCCCAGTGAGACGGGCATCCTCGCAGACGTAGACAGCGACGGATTGGTCGATATCTTGCCCAATGGCACGTCGTATGCCGCGTGGTACCGCTATGATCGAACCGTGGATACGTGGTTCGACAAGCAGCCACTGCCCGCTGCAGTTGCCGGACATGGGTTAGGTTTCGGCGATCTCGATGAAGATGGTGTGTCCGATTTTGTTACGCCGCAAGGTTGGTGGAAGCAGGTACGCCAATTGTCCGGCACGCGTTGGCTCCAACAAGATGGATTCAAGCTGCACCGCGATGCGTGCATTCCGATACTGGTCCGCGACGTCGACGAAGACGGCGATGCAGACGTGATTTGGAGCCGAGCCCACAACGTAGGGCTCTATTGGATGGAACAAGTTCGCACCGACGGCAAAGTCGATTGGCAGTTGCATGCCATTGATACGAGTTATTCGAGCGCGCACTGTTTGCTCTGGGCGGACCTCGACGGAGATCGGCACGACGAACTAATCGTAGGACGTCGTTACCTGGGACACGACGGCAAGGATCCGGGCGAATGGATGCCGTTGGGAATCTATGCGTACACCTTTAAGCCTGAGACACGCACTTGGTACTCCGAAATCCTTGCCGAAGGAAGTTCAAACGGGTTTGACTTAGGGGCCGCTTGTGCCGATTTAGACGCGGATGGCGACTTGGACATTGTGGCGCCGACTCGCGTCGGTCTGCGGTTGTTGCTCAATCAACAGCATCAACCGACGATGCAGCCGCCGAGCGCGTTGACTGGGACAACTGTCCGCTATGACGCTGATGAGCCGCTGCTCAAGTTGCGCAATGTCGGAACGGAGGACGTCGACATTGAAACGCGAACGGATTGGGGTAGACGACGCGCGCAGATCTTGGCGAGTATGCAGCAAGTGATGGGGGCGATCCCTAGTACCTCACGTCGCGTTGATCTTGACGTGCAATTTGTCCGCGCAGAGGAATGCGATGGATATCAACGTCACTTGATCAACTATCAGGCGGAACCCGGTAGTCGCGTCAGTGCCTATCTGCTGATTCCCAACGGCTTGACGGTGTCGGCCCCGGCAATGTTGTGTCTACATCCAACGCATCGCTTGGGTAAAGGTGTGGTCTGCGGATTGAGCGAAAAGGAGAATCGCAGTTATGCACATGAGTTGGCGCAACGAGGTTACATCTGCTTGGCGCCCGACTATCCATCGTTTGGCGACGATGCCGATTATGACTTCGGAGCGAATCCTGCCTACTCCAGTGGAACAATGAAGGCGATTTGGAATAACATCCGTGCTGTCGACTTCCTGGAAACGCTCCCGCAGGTCGACAGGGATCGCATTGGCTGCATTGGTCATTCCTTGGGAGGACATAATGGGCTGTTCACCGCTGCGTTCGATTTAAGAATTCGCGCCGTCGTCACGAGTTGTGGCTTCACGGCGTTCGCCAACTACTACGGCGGGGATTTGACGGGCTGGACAAGTCCACGCTACATGCCGAAAATCCGCGAACAGTATCAGTCAGACCCGCGGCAGATGCCCTTCGATTTTCATGAAGTGATCGGCGCGATCGCGCCTCGGCCCGTGTTCATTTCAGCTCCACTGCATGATGATAACTTTGAAGTGAGCGGCGTTCATACGACTGTTGCGCGAGTTCGACCCGTTTATGACTTATTCGAAAACGCAGGGGCACTTGTCGTCCGGACTCCGGATGGCGCACATGATTTCCTGCCCGAGATACGGGGAGAGGCTTACGACTGGTTGTCACAGCACCTGAAGAAGTAGATTCGGCCTAGTTGCCGACTTGGGCAACACTTTGCCGTAACGTCTGATCATAGCTGAATTCAAAATCCAGGATCTGGGCACAGATGTCAGGTGTATGTGCGTTGATCGCAATGCCGTACATTCTGGCTAGAGCCGGAATCAACGCGGTATTCCGGTTGAGTTCAGAACGGCGGGCATCCAAAGAACGAGAGCAGACGAGATCAGATGCGATCTCAAAACGTGCACCATCCCACAGGCGAACCAGCTTGACGGGGCCCGCATCGTGGAAAAGCAGGTCGCATACGAACAGCAGGTTCTCGTGAGTGATGAAGTGCGCCAGTGGCTTCTGACGTTTTCCACCGGCTTCGAGGTAGTCATTCCAGCCGATGCTGACACGGAAACCGGCGGTGTCTTCGCGGCGTATCGATCGCACATAGCCTACGGCGTCGGATTCCTTCATGTGAACATGCACTTCTTGTCCGAAAGCGAAGTCCGTGACCGTCTCGACGGTGACGCCAATGCCGCCGATGGATTCATCCACGAGTCGTCCGGGAACGTTACTGTCACTTACCCGCACGATTACGTCAGTTCGGTGGGCTTGATACCGCGCCCACGAACGACGTTCGTGATCGCTTGGGTCGCCATCCGGTTGCTGTTTTAGCGACTTCATGCGTGTGACTCAGAGAAGCAAGATGGTGTCGGCGTGCCAAATCGAACGAACAAACGTGCAAGTCTAGGTGGCTTGCTGGTAGCTAGAGATCGAGGCCGGCCGGCCATAGTAAAATCCCTGCCCCATCTGGAAACCCATTTGGCGGAGGATTTCATCTTCTTCCGCGTTCTCAACGCCTTCGGCAATTGGGACAATGCCGAGCTCGTTGACCATTCGCGTCAAGAGCGCGACTACCTGTTGACGGCTGGGCGGCGCCTGATGGATGCCTTGAATCAGTTTCATATCGAACTTGATGTAGTCCGGGCGGACCTCCGTAAGCTCGATGAGTCGTGCTTGCCCAGCACCGAAATCGTCGAAGGCCAGTTCCATGTCGAGATCGCGGAGATTGTCACGCAGATTGCGAATCATCTGAGGATTCGTGACTGTGGCTTCGTGAATCTCCAAAGTCATGCGTCGCTGCGGTGCCAGTTCACGCAGTTCTCGCAGTGAATCCAGCAAACCATCTTCGATTAACTCGACCGGATGCGTGTTGACGAACATGCTCAATGCAGGATTCAATTCCTTGGCAACTTCGATACCCTGCAAACGGAACACGCGGCTGAGTTCCGCCTCTAGGTTTAGTTGCGACGCCGTGGCAAACATCTCCTTGGGCGTACGCAGTCCGAACAGTCGGCTACGTCCCAGTACCTCGAAGCCAAAGTGAGGCGTTCCGCTTTCTAGTTTCACGATCGGCTGGTAGAACGGCACGACAGCGCGGTCGTGAATCAGGCGATCGAACTGCACCATTGCCAACGCACGGTCGCAGGCGTCTTCATGAATCGTACCACCGTCGGAGCCGTCGTCATCCGATTCATCCTGTCGTCCAACACGGAATACGACCGTGGCAAACTGCACGATATCACCGTCACGGAGTTTGGCTTCCGTCGTAATCCGGATGCCATTCACGTAAGTGCCGTTGGTGCTGCCGAGATCTCGCAGCCATAGTTCGCCATCGCGCTCAAACAACTCGGCATGCAGTTTGGAAACGCAACTACAAGGAATGCAGAGCGGCAGATCGTTACGTCGACCGATGAGAAACGGCATCGTTCGAATGGGGACGTGCCGTACTTGCTCGGATTCGTCGAGTTGTCCCGCGAAGAACCAGACGGACGCTGTCAATGCGAAGCCTTGGCTCGTAATTTCTTGAACACTGCTCATTAGGTGCTTTCGATGTAACTTCGCGGCGAAGGAGGTGTCGAAGGTGGCTGAAGCGTTCAGGGAACCTTCGGCGATATAGTTCTTCCTAGCATCAAAAATGACTAATCACCAGCAGAACGGTTGTCGTGTCACAACTTTGGAGGGACCGACGCTAAATGAGCTAGGGTGTCAGTGTCTGGACGTCGCGCGCGCCCATTGATTTTCTTCAACAATGCAGCAGCTTCATGAACTATGGCCGACTCATCATCTGCGACGTCTCGTGACGATCTTCTGGCAGCCATCCTGTCAGAGGAAGCTTATCGTCCGGTAGAACCTCAGTCTTTGGCAGAGACAGGGATTCCGATTTCAATGATCGAATCACTGCTCTCTAAGCGGTTGCTGCTGGTGGGTTCGTCGACGGGGCGCAAATTGGCGGAACACATCTGTCTTCCGTTTCGCATCATTGAGGACGTGTTCCAGTCGCTGCGGTCCCGGCAAATCATCATTCATACCGGATCAGCGCCCTTTAACGACTATACCTATGCGCTGACCGAACAGGGACGCAACCAGGCGCAAGTAGCCATGAGCGCTTGTGCTTACGTGGGGCCAGCTCCGGTCCCCTTGATGGATTACATCCTGGCAACGGAGGCTCAGACGATTCGCGCCGAGTCTCCTCGCCGGACGCAACTTAAGCAGGCCTTTTCCGAAATCTCAATTGACGAAGCGCTATTCGATGCGCTGGGGCCGGCGATCAACTCCGGTGCCGGACTGTTTCTGTACGGCGAACCGGGCAACGGCAAATCGACGCTTGCCAAACGCATTACGGTGTGCTTCGGACAG
>JAGQPK010000368.1 GCA_020426755.1 Planctomycetales bacterium | reverse complement strand
GATTCGGAATGCCTGGAGCAAGCTGCCGCGCGTCGTTCGAGATTTATCTAATGCCTTCGGCAAACGTGTCAACGTGCGTATGGACGGTGCCGACACGGAGCTAGATAAGACGATTCTCGAGGCGATCAAAGATCCGTTGACGCACATCGTCCGCAACGCGGTCGACCACGGGATTGAATCTCCGCAAGAGCGAGTTGACGCCGGCAAGCCGGCTGAAGGCACGCTGTGGTTACGCGCGTTTCACGAGGGCGGACAGGTCAACGTCGAGATTCGCGATGACGGCGGGGGCATCAACTTAGAACGCGTCAAACAAAAGGCGCTGTCGAACGCGATGGCCACGCCTGAGCAACTCGCGGCAATGAATGACCGGGAGCTGACCAATTTGATTCTTTTGCCCGGCTTTTCAACCGCGCAGAAGGTGACGAATGTCTCAGGTCGTGGCGTCGGCATGGACGTGGTGAAGACGAATGTGGAAAAGATTGGCGGCACGCTGGAAATTCAAAGCGTATTTGGCCGTGGCACGACGCTGCGGATCAAGATTCCACTGACACTGGCCATCGTGCCGGCGCTGGTTGTTACCTGCGAGGGCGATCGCTATGCGATTCCTCAGGTGAGTCTGCTTGAGCTGGTCCGACTGGACGGTGGTCGCGCACGACGCGAGATCGAACTAGTCCACAACGTTCCCGCCTATCGACTGCGCGGCCGGCTGTTGCCTTTGCTGTATCTCGACGAGGAGTTGGGATTGCGAGCGAAGCGTACGGCTCGTGAGCACGGAGAAGAGGAGTCGGTGAACATTGTCGTGCTCCAAGCGGAAGACCGTCAGTTCGGCTTGGTCGTCAACCAGATCAATGACACTCAGGAAATCGTCGTTAAACCGCTCAGCCAACAATTGAAGGGGATCTCGACGTACGCCGGGGCCACCATCATGGGTGACGGATCAGTGTCACTTATTTTGGATGTCAACGGGCTGGCCGCACATGGTCATGTGTTGACTGAGCAGCATGATTACTCACAGCACGCCGATGGTAGTCTATCGGGCGACACACACTTTAAGCAAACCACCTGGCTATTGGTTGATCCTGGCGACGGATCACATGCGGCCATTCGGCTGGCATCCGTCGAACGACTCGAGGAGTTCTCGGGCGAGCAAGTCGAGATGGCGGCAGGCCGACAAGTGGTTCAATATCGCGGGCAGATCATGCCGCTGATCGCACTCAATGGTGGCGGCTACTATCCCGAGGGAGAAGGGGATGTGCTGCAAGTCGTGGTCTACGCAAAGGATGATCAATGCGTCGGCATCATCGTGGGACGAATTCTCGACGTCGTTGATGAATCCAACATGCTAGACGATTGCGCGCACCGTGGATCGAAAACACGTGTTATCTCGGGGCGTGTTACGACGCTAATTAACCTGGAAGACGTCGTGCTGAACTCGATGCACATCCTGTCAGACATATTCACCGTAAGCTGTGCTTAGTGAAGCATATCAAAATTGCCGAGCGTGAACGCAATATGAGCCTAAACAAGAAAGACAAAACGGCGGGGCAACCGCGAGGGTCGTTCTGCACCTTTCAAGTCGACCACTTGTACTTCGGAGTGGAAGTGTTGAAGGTGCAAGAAGTCATTCGCTACCAGCGGATGACTCGAGTGCCGCTGGCACCGTCGGTTGTACGCGGCATCATCAATCTCCGTGGACAGCTGGTGACTGCCATCGATCTGCGCCGAAGATTGGGCCTGCCTACCGAATCTGATCGCCAACCGATGAACGTCGTTATTCGCGGCAACGATGGATCGGTCAGTTTGCTGGTGGATGAGATCGGTGACGTGTTAGAAGTTGATAACGAGCTGTTTGAGCCGCCACCCGAAACGTTACAAGGCGTACCGCGCGAGATGATTCGTGGCGCCTACAAACTGGATGGTCGTCTACTGTTGGTGTTGGACACGAATCGCGTCATTGAGGCAGCTGCTTAACGGGCCTGTCGGGAAAAACAATACAAGAATGCAATGCCTTCGCTTTGGCAAGTTTACATATCAGGAGTGAAATTGTGAGTCTCAGAAAGCTGACCGTAGCAAAGCGGCTACAAATGTTGATGGGCGTGTTCTGCCTCGGATTCATCGCCTATGCATGCTGGGGGTACCTCACGTTAAGTACGGCCAAGGTGCATGGCCCTTATTATAATCGCATTGCCATGAACAAGGACTTGGTGGCGGACATTCTGCCCCCGCCAGAGTACATCGTGGAGAGCTACGCAACGGTTTTGCGTGCCGCCAACCTACTTGATGGTGATTCGTCAGATGTCGAGCAAGTCAGCGAACTACTCAATCGGTTGAATCAGCTCAAAGGTGAGTACGAACAGCGACACGACTATTGGAATGAAAATCTGGCTGAATCGCCGATGAAGAAGGCACTCGTTGTCGACTCGTATCAACACGCAGCGGAGTTCTTCCGCATCGTAGAGAATGAATTTGTGCCGGCCTGCCGAAAGGCCGACATGGCGAAGGCACATGAGTTGGCTTGCGGTTCGCTAACCGCTGCGTTTGATGAGCATCGAGCTGAGATTGATCGTGTCGTCGAGCTGGCGGCACAGTTCACCGATTTGGAAGAGTCAGAGATTCGCGGCATCGTTCAGTTCCGCTCACTGATGTCACTCGGCCTGGCGTTGGCCGTCATGGCGATCGGCGGCGCATTCGGCTGGTACACGATTCGTGAATCACTAAATCCGTTACGACGATCGGCCGCTTCGCTGAAGGGGTTAGCAAACGTCGATCTGGCTGAGGTCAGTCGCCGCATGCGAGCGAACGCGCAGGAAACCTCCAATCAGGCCACGTTGGCATCAGGTGCCGCCGAACAGGTGAATGCGAACGCCCAGGCGTTGGCGATGGCAGTCGAGCAGTTCGAGGCCAGTATCAAGGAAATCTCGACCAACGCATCGGGGGCCGCCACGGTCGCTCGTACGGCGGTGCAGGCCGCCGAGCAGACCAATCGTACGATTACCAAGCTAGGTGACAGCAGTGTCGAGATCGGCAACGTGATCAAAGTGATCAATTCGATCGCCGAACAGACGAACTTGCTGGCCCTGAACGCGACCATCGAAGCCGCTCGCGCTGGCGAAGCAGGTAAGGGGTTCGCTGTCGTTGCGAATGAAGTCAAGGAGCTGGCAAAGGAAACAAGTAAGTCAACGGAAGACATCATTCACAAAATTGAGACGATCCAGGTAGATACTCAGGCTGCCGTGGAAGCGATTCGCCGCGTTAGCGATATCATCAATGAGATCAATGAGTCACAGAATGCCATCGCGAGTGCCGTAGAAGAACAAACGGCCATGACCTCCGAGATCTCACGCAATATCTCCGAGGTAGCGCAAGGCAGTGGTGAGATTGCCCGGAACATCAGCTTGGTGGCCGAGGCCGCGGAGGGCACCAATCAAGGCACGACGGATACGATGAAGGCCGCGGTGCAGATCGAGAAAGTAGCGGAAGAGTTGACACAATGCGTTGGTGTTTCCCGCGAATCGAATGATTCACCGGAGGTTTCATCGCAGACGCCGATTGGTGGCCGCTATCGTTTGGCAGCTCCGCGTGATGATGCCTTTACCACAGCTCCGTAGCCCCGATCTTGTGTTCGTACGGTGATTGAGAATGGAAGTGTTTGGAGCAAGAGTCTTAGTTACTCGGTTAGGAAACTAGTCATGCGAGCACTAGTCATCGACGACTCAAAAGCCATGCGGCGAATCCTGAGAGGAATCGTCGCCGGCTTAGGATTCGAAGTGGTGGAGGCCGATAACGGCGCCACTGCTTTGGAGGAATTGCGCAAGGGTACAGACTTTGAAGTCGCCCTGGTGGACTGGAACATGCCGGTAATGAATGGCATTGAGTTTGTGGAGGAAGTCCGAGCAGATGCGACTTACGATCGCTTGAAGCTCGTCATGGTGACAACGGAGACCGAACCAGCTCGCATGGCACGTGCCTTGATGGCTGGCGTAGACGAATTCGTAATGAAGCCGTTTTCTCCTGAAATCCTAGTGGACAAACTCAAACTGATTGGCGTCCGGTGCGTGTAGCACCTCACAACGCAGATTTATACTGTGGAGATTCACATGATCAGGCTGCGACCTGAGTCGTTGGACAAGACCCCCAACCACGAGCTGGCCACCGTGCTGAGGTCTCGTGTTTCCGAGATCGGCATGCTCCCTGGTGTCGCCACGGAAGCACTCGAGATGATGCGCGACCCTGAATGCTCGATTCGCGAGTTCGCGCACGTCGTGCAGCGCGACGTGAATCTGGCTTTCGAAGTGTTGCGGCTCGCCAACAGTTCGCTGTACGGTTTTGACACTCCAGTTGCCAGCTTCGAGGAGGCGGTCTTTCGACTTGGCTTCCGGCAGTGCAAGAACTTAATTCTTGCGTCTTGCTTCTCCAGTCTGATGAAGGGAGCTCGAGTCGAAGAAGAGTGGATTCGAGACGTGCTGTGGCAACATAGTTACCTGACAGCCGTGTTGGGTGTACAGCTAAATCGTTGGCTTGACTTGGGCTTTCAAGGGGAAGAGTTCACGAGCGGCCTGTTGCACGACTTCGGACGCATGTTGTTGGCTGTATTGATGCCGGCTGAATTCTCGTCGATCGATTCGCTGGATTTCGACGAGTCGGTTGACATTTTGTTGCGCGAGAACGACATGATCGGAACGAATCATGCGGAACTCGCTGCCTGGTATCTCGCTGACAATGATTTGCCGCCGCCGCTGATTGACGCCGTGCGCTGGCACCATGATCCTGCAGGTGCGTCGGACTACAAAGACTTGGCAGCACTCACGGCCGTGGCCGATAATCTGGCCAACTTCATTCAACGCTTCGATGAACCGGAAGGGTACGATCCATCGTCCAACTCGGCGATCGTGATTCTGTCCGACGCAGTGCAACGCGACGTCGCACCACGGTTCGCAGAGGTCGTCAAGCCGATGATGGTGCAGGCAATCAAAGACGCGAACAGCGCGCTACACCGCTAGTTTTCGTACGTAGATTCAATTCATGAATTCATTTTGAATTAACGAGGCAGTAATGGGTCAAGTGATTCGAGTCATGTTGGCGGACGATTCATCGATCGTGCGTCGTCTCATGACGCAGGTGATCTCTGCAAATCCGCGCTGCCAGCTCGTTTATTCGGCGAAGAACGGACAAGAGGCAGTTGACAACTTCAAGTCGGTTGCGCCCGATCTGGTATTGCTCGATGTGGAGATGCCGGTGCTAGATGGCATCGAGGCAGTCAAGCAACTCAAAGCGTTGGATGCGGATCTACCCATCATTATGTGCAGTTCGCTGACGTCACGCGGTGGACAGGCCACGATCGAAGCGCTGGCCAATGGTGCGAATGACTACATTACCAAGCCTGCCGGCGTCGGTCATGTAAACGAAGCGTTGGCCCAATTGGAACGTGAGCTGATGCCGAAGATCATTCTCTGGGGTGACCGCAGATTGTCACGACGGGCGGCGAAGGCAGCGATAGCTGGGAAGCAGGTCACGCCGGCAAAGATAACTCCGCAATCAGCCGCGAGTCTTGGACCGATAGGCATTGTGGCGGTCGGCGTATCGACCGGTGGCCCCAATGCACTGGCCGAGTTCTTGCCGGGCTTGGCGGAGCAGTTGTCGGTGCCCATGGTCATCGCTCAACACATGCCGCCGACTTTCACAAAGTTGTTAGCGGAACGCCTGACGGCGACGTCCCATTTGAATGT
>JAGQPK010000367.1 GCA_020426755.1 Planctomycetales bacterium | reverse complement strand
CAGAAAAGCACCTAGTGAGCGACGTGACGCTGGAGGCGCTCTGTACGGTACTCAAGAACAGCCCACGTGGCGTACTACGCGTTGCGGACGAACTTGCTACGTTCTTTGGATCTTTCGATAGATACAAGGGTGGCGATAGTGACGCTCCGCAATGGCTGAGCATGTACGACGGCGGCGTCATTTCTGTCGATAGAAAAACGGGACCGAGCCTTTTCATCCAGCATGCAATCGTCTCGGTCTGCGGCACAATCCAGCCAGGAATTTTGCGCACAATTCTCAGCAGAAATCATCGACAATCGGGTATGGCAGCGAGATTTGCTTGGACGATGCCACCTCGTCTACCTCGCCGCTGGTCAGATGATGAAATCGATCCGCAAGTAAGCGATGCCTACTTCGATCTCATCAATAAGCTGGCGGAACTCCGCATGGTCGCTGATGATGAAGATCAGGTTGGAGAGACCTTACTCCTCACAGACGGTGCACGGAGACTTTTCGCTGATTTCGTGAATGACCACGGCCACGAACAATTATCGCTGGGCGATGACCTTGCGGCCGCCTGGAGCAAGCTAGAGCAATTGCCGGCACGACTGTGCATCGCGATACACTGTTGCCGGGCGTGCACGGGCGACACAGTGAGTTTAAATCACGTCGACGAAGTTACCATGCAGGCCGCTCTTAGGTTAACGCAGTGGTTCAAGCATGAGGCGCGACGAGTGTACCATGCTCTCGATTCGAGCGAGATTGATGAGGAGCGACGCGCCGTCGTGAAATGGGTTCGTGAGCGAGGTGGCAGTACGACATTGCGAGAAATTCAAAGAGGCATCCTCCGTGGAAAGAACATTGACGACATTGATCGCGTCTTGCAATCGCTCACCAAGAGCGGTCATGGCTACTTCGATTCGAGTAGCGATACGACCCGTCCGGGGCGCCCATCACTGCGATTCAATGTCAGGTGTGACAAAAACTGAAATTCATCGATGATCCAAGGGATTTGTCAAACGAGAACCGCTACAGGAAGACGCAACGTTGAGATCCGAACAAGAAGGAATTTGAAATGGAAACGAAAACTGACGCCTTAACTCGCCTCCGACGCGAAGGCCGCTGGGAGGCTGCCACGCGCGATCGCGAGCGCAAACGCCAAGAACTTCGCGCACAAGGCGTTAGACGCAAGGCGGCCAATGATCAGGCTTGGGAGTGGATGCTCGCGGCGTACCCGCCAGTGGACACGAACGACGATGATGATGGTGGTGAGATGCCAGTCAACGCCACATTCTTCGCGGCGATGGCGAGTTTTCCACCGCGGCACGCGGCCGTCGATGCTGATGGAGAGCCGCCGATGGCAGATATCTGGTGGGCATTCTGTTTTCTGCGTGCCCTGCGATTCGGTGCGTCCGTCGAAGGTCAGATGCCCGGCGCTCGGTTCGTCGTCCCAATGATGCGCGACGCACCCTCGACCGGCGCGCGACGTTTTTCGTTGATCGCCTGGCATCGTCCACTAGTTTTCTACCTGCTCGCACGCGCGAAATTTGACGCGGTTGTCATGAGATTGGCAGTAGAGGTCGGACCGGACGACGAGTATCTCGAGGAGATGCAGCACCACCTGAGCTTCGTTGAGGAAGAGCTCGCAGTCCTCGACGCCGGGGAAAAGGCGATAGAGCAGACGTGCGAGCCAGCATGTTGATATCGGTTTCAGGGCACCGGCGGGCGACATGAAGAGCAGCATCCCTGCGCAGGCGGGCGCGGGCGCGAGGAACTGCGCCACCGCGAACTTTCGCGCCAAGCTGAGACCGTACATACCGGCCGTTTCGGAAAGTAGATGCGCGACGTTGATCAACTTTTCGATAGTTTTCGCTTACCGACACGGTGTCGGAAAGCGGTAGCCACCAGAGGGGCACTCTCCATGCTCGCGCCAAACTCATTCCGGCTACCGCAGCTCCGCCCACTCATTGCTCAGCGTCTCGGCCTGCTCGAGCACCAACTTCACCGCCGCGTCCTGCAGGTCCGGTGGGTAGCCAAATCGTTTAAGGATACGTTTGACGATCACACGGATCCTGGCCCGGGCGTTTTCGCGTAGGGTCCAGTCGATGCTGACGTTGCGGCGCACGGTCAGCACAAGCTCGGTCGCGATCACCTTGAGCTTGTCGTCGCCCATCAGCTCTTCGGCAGAACTGTTTTGGATCAGCGCGTCGTAGAAGCAGACTTCGTCCTCGGTCAAGTTCAGCTCTTCACCGCGGTCCGCAGCTGCCTTGAGTTTATGCGCGACGTTGATCAGCTCCTCGATGATCTCCTGGTTGCTGATCGCACGGTTGTGGTAGCTGTTCATCGTCGACTGGAGCATTTCGGAGAAAACTCGCTCCTGCACGACGTTGCGGCGATGGCGGATCTTGATTTCGTCACTCAGCAGCTTGCGGAGCAGTTCCACGGCGAGGTTCTTGTGCGGCAGTGCACGGACTTCTGCCAGGAACTCTTCGCTTAGGATGGAGACGTCAGGACGGTCCATGCCGGCGGCGGTGAAGACGTCGATCACATCGTCGTGCGTTGTCACCACGGCCGTCGAAACGAGCTGACGGATAGCCAGTTCGAGCTGGGAAGCGGTCTTGCCCGAAGCACTGTACTTCCGCATCATCGTGGCGACGATCTGGAAGAACGCCACTCCCTCACGAATCTCCATCGCGTAGTCGCTTACAGGGCACAGGGCGAAGGCCTGCGATAACCTGCCGACGTGGGTCTGCCAGCGAGCCTTGCCGTCGTCCTGCTCCAGGATGTGCTCTTGTGCAAGCTGCGGCAGCGTGGCTCGCTCTGCAGGCGTACCGCTCGTCCACTTCGACCAGTCGAGACCATGCAGTATGTCGCAGCATTGCTCATAGCTCTTTTGCAGTGCGGCAACCGCTTCGGCGATGTCGACGGTCGTCTTGCCTTCGCCGCCGCTCTCCGTGTACGTCCGCAAGGCCTGCTGTAGCGAGTCGCCGACGCCGGATCCAGAGGTTGATCGAAATGAATCAGTATTTCATGGCTTTTCGGGTGAACCAGATACCGGGCCGCAGCATCAATTTGCTCCACTTGCAAGTTTTGGGCAATGGAGAACATCACTCGCGACATGTATATTAGCGTCGCCAAGGCGAAGACCGTATGACGTCACCAATGAAAGGGTATACTATGCGATTCGAACGATCGGTCTCCGCTCGAACTACGACTGCGTTGGCCTTTATCTTGTTCGCGCTCATCGCTCAGGAAACATCTGGCCAAGGGAAATCGTCGCTAGGCTTTTTCATCACCAGTCAAGGCCCTGGGAATGGTGCGAACCTGGGCGGATTGATTGGCGCCGATGCGTATTGCCAGACCTTAGCGGAGGCGGTTGGCGCAGGGGACCGGATCTGGCAAGCGTACTTGAGCGTTCAGGCAAAGGACGGCCAAGATGCTGTCAACGCTCGGGATCGAATTGGCTCGGGGCCATGGCAAAATGCCTTAGGTGTGATTGTCGCTAACAACGTCGAGGAATTGCACGGCGCGAATAACTTGAACAAACAAACGGCTTTGAATGAGAAAGGCGAGATCGTAAATGGTCGAGGCGACAGTCCCAACCGCCACGACATATTGACCGGGTCGCAATCGGATGGCACCGTGGTGCCCGGAATCGCCGACACCACGTGCGGCAACTGGACCAGCAGCGGAGCTGGTAGCGCGGTCCTCGGTCATCACGATCGCCAGGGTGGCGGAACCGACCCCACCTCGTGGAACTCGGCGCACAACTCCAATGGATGCAGTCAAGCCAACCTACGAAGCACCGGTGGCGATGGGCTGTTCTACTGTTTTGCCATTGATCGATCCACGCTGCTCTTGATCCCGCTGGATGATTTGTCGCTCACCGATCCAGACGCACGGATGACCTACGTGCACGACACGTTGACAACTTGGATCGGCGACTCGAATCTAGATGGCGAGTTCAACACGGAGGATCTGGTAGCGGTTTTCCAGTACGGTGAATACGAAGACGCCATCCAAAGCAATTCGTCTTGGGTTACAGGCGACTGGACCGGCGACAAGGAGTTTGACACGGCAGACTTGGTGTTGGCATTTCAGGACGGCGGGTTCGAACTCGGAACGCGACCCGCTGTGTCCGCCGTCCCCGAACCGTCGAGCGTTGTACTGTTGGCGCTCGGAATCATGTGTATGTCGCACATGCGCAAGCCCGCGCATCGTTGAAACGCGACGTGCTTGACGGCTGACGTCTCGAATGTACAAAAAAATGCGACATCAGCTCCACGAAGTATTTGCTTGTAAGAAACACTCACGACCTTAGACGCTTCCCCGATTGTTCTTAGTAGCTCAGTAGGCGCGTGTCGTTCGTCGTCTGCCTTATGCAACTTCGTATCGGGGCGGCGCCAATATGCGTACTTCATCAAGCAACCTCTGCTACGTCATTGAGCCTGAGTGACTGAGGCTGATTGTAGCGGGTTTCTCACCGCGCTACCGACCCGCTGATGATCGCATAGACCGTCGCCGACTCAGCCCCGTTGCCCTCGCCATCGCGGCTTTGCTGGCTCCCTCACGATGCATCTGCTTGATCGCCGCCACCTGCTCGTCCGTCACCGTCAATCGCCGTCCCTTCGCAGAGCCGCCCCAGCGTTTCCCCTGCGCCTTCGCAGCCTCGATGCCGGCAAGTTGTCGCTCACGACGTACTTCAGTCTCATACGCGGCCACAGAGGCCAAGACGTGGGCCATGAGGCGACCTGATGCAGTCGAGAGGTCGACGTTGTCGCGCAGGCTGATCAGGTTGATGCGTTTGGCCTGGAGTTCTTCAAACAGCTTGGCAAGGCCAGCCGCGGTTCGTCCGAGCCGATCGAGTCGCCAGCACACAAGCGTGTCGCCGGTTTGCAGGTCGGCGTTGAGGCGGTTCCAGCCGGGACGGTCCATCGACTTGCCGGTGAACTTGTCGCGGTACCACGTGCACGTTTGACCGTCCGCGTACCGCTTGAGATCGGCGTCTTGGCCGCGTGAGTCTTGGGACTTCGACGACACTCGCGAATAAATGCGAAGCATGCTGGCGACTCCTGTCTACGTTTTCGGTGGCTCTTCCACTGCGCGGCATCTTCCCGAAAAACGGCAATACTGTCAAGCATGATGTTTACATCACAACTTACACAGTGCGAGAATCACTGAGGCTCGCGAACTCCGGTGAAAACTGAATCCGGACACGTTCGGATTCGCAGGACATCACCCTTTACACTTTCGTCCGGGCGATCTGCTGAGTGACGGGGAATCGGCACCGCTCAACCGTGGTCGCCGCGCGTCCAAGCACCGAGTCGGACGGCAGAGCACAGCCATCCTCGGCGACGAAGCGGCTAAAATCGGTCGAAGGGGTTTTGGATTTCCAGTCGTAGTCGCAGGAGTACTCCGTGCCGAGTCGCATCTATCACCTCACGGACGACACGCAGCTCGTGCCGCTTGTCGACACGCCGTACGATTCCGAGCTCATCCTGCAGCAACTGCTGGCGTCGTACCCGGACCTGCTGGCCGGTGATCAGATCCGTCCGACCGCGGCGCGGCGGTGGTTGCTCGTCACGCGTGAGATGGCCGTACCGGGGGAGCTCAAAGGCGGCGGTCGATGGTCGCTCGATCATCTGTTCCTCGATCAGGACGGAATACCTACGCTCGTCGAAGTCAAACGCAGTACGGACACGCGCATTCGGCGCGAGGTCGTGGGGCAGATGCTCGACTATGCAGCGAACGCGGTCGTCTATTGGCCC
>JAGQPK010000366.1 GCA_020426755.1 Planctomycetales bacterium | reverse complement strand
TGACTCGCATCAAAGGCGTCTGGTCAGCGGTCGAGACGATCGTCACGGAGCGTCGCCGACCCTCTTCACCAAGGCAGTCGTCCAGGAACGGTCGCACTTCACGACCTCGTTCTCCGATCAGCGCGATGACGTTCACATCAGAACTGGCACCTTTGGCGATCTCCCCCAACAGTGTACTCTTGCCGACACCGCTGCCTGCGAACAGGCCGACGCGCTGACCGTGACCGAGTGTCAACATACTGTCAATAGCGCGCTGTCCGGTTGAGAACGGTTCCGAGATCTTGCGACGAATCAGTGCCGACGGTGGCGTCAACAGGGGCTCGGTATGTCGCTCGACGTGCAACTTGCCTAAGCCATCCACCGGTCGTCCGATGCCATCCAGTACGCGGCCCAGCAGACCTCGCCCCGTGGGAATCGACCGCTTGCAATCAAGTCCCACCACGTAGGCATCCGCATGCAAGCCATCGATGGACTCAAACGGCAGAATCTGCGCAATGCCGCGATCGAACCCGATGACTTCAGCCAGTTGTCGCTGGCCGCCATCGAGCCCAATCTCGCAAAGATCGCCGATTGCGGCGGGCAGACTGGCACTCAACATGTTCTTGGCACTACGCAGTTTCCCGACGGTCCGGAAAGCGTCGCATCTCCCGATCCGCGGCAGCAGTTGTTCGACGTTCAGTTTGAGCATCCTGCAATCCTTCTTTTAGACACTTATGAACGTCGGCCAACTGCATTTCCCAAGTAGACAACAGGCCGAAATCACCCCCGTCGGCCAAACAACTGCCGGGTGACAGCGAGTTGTCAGCGACAAGTTTGACGTTTTCCGGCAACGACCAGCTTTCCGCCGTGCGCTGCACAATCGACTGCATCTGCACCAAGTCGACCGGATGCAGGCGAATGACGACGCTCCGATTGGCTTCGAGCCGTTCGATAGCCGATTTTACGAGCAGCTCGATCGGGAACTGCCCCAGATCGACAACTCCTTGGGTCACGTGCATGCTGACCGCGATCGCAAGCTCAATCGCCAATTGCTGCAACTCAACCAACGACTGCGATCTTCGCTGTTCCAAATCAGCGAGACGCTCATCGATGTCCCCTAGCAGTCCCTTGACGTGTTCTCCCTGTTGCAACAGTCGCTCGTTCTGTGCTGCTAATTGCTCCTGCAACAGGCGTTCGCTAGTCCGCCGTTGAGTTTCTTCGGCGGCTGCCCGCGTGGCAGCTTCAGCCAGACGGCGCTGCGCTTCATCTCGTTTCAAGGCCGCTTCGTCGACCACTCGCACGCCATTCAGCGGCCGCGGCAATCGCACGGTCATCACGACGCCACTCATCCTAGGTCTCCATTTCCAGGTCACCCGACTCATCCAGGCGGCCAATGATGTCACACATCGCCTGTCTCGCCGCAACCTGTTCGTTGGGCTTGACGCTACCAAGAAACTCGATTTCCTCAGCCAGCGTTGCCCGAGCGCGTTTGGAGAGATTACCCATCACTCTGTCAGCCAGTTCGGGGTCGGCACCCTTCAGCGCCATGGCCAACGATTGCGAATCAATCTCGCCCAAGATCTTCTGGATGGATCGATTGTGAATGCGACGGAGATCTTCGAAGGTGTAGAGCAGCTTCTTGATTTCAGCCAAGAGCTCCGGATCTTTGGCCTCCAGCGCTCGCACCATCTCGGCGCGCTGAGCCTGCTCCATCGCGCGGAGCAATTCCGCCATCTTCTTGTTGGCCTCGTCGGCCGGATCCGCCACGGCGCTCGCGTCCAGCACACAACCCTTTGAGACGGTCGTGCGAACCATCTGCTGCAACATAACCGGCGGTGTAATCGGCGGGTTGCGCAGGATCAGGAAGGCGTTGGCCCGCACCTCTTCCGGTAGATGCTGCAACGCCAAGCCGGCCTGCCCCGGCGGCAAGCAATTCAGGACGACGGCAATCGTGCGTGGACTTTCACACTTCAGCGCACCGGCAATCTGGTACGGCTCGAGTTGCACCAGGTCGAGGAACGGATCACCAGTCGGGCGAAACGGCTTCTTCTCCGGCGCTGGTTCCGGCGGCGGAGCAACCACTTCTTCGGCCTCATTTTCTGCGTCGTCGGCGGCGGTGGTCTCGCTGTGTTGCTGCACAGCGTAGCGAAAGAATCGCATGAATTCGTCGAGTACTTCTTCGAGTTCTTCCTCCTCCATCGGATCGTCGCGCATGCCCTCGATCAGATTCTGCACGCGGTCCGCCGCATCTTGCGGCAGATGCTGCATTACCGCACCAGCAACGTCGTTGCCCAGAACCGACATCAGCGCGGCAATCCGTTGTTCCTGCAGCGTAAGTGTCATGGCAAAGTCACTTGTGAGTGGTCAATGTGTGAGTTGAGGGATGCTCTGCAGCGTGCACAGGTCGTACTAAGCGGCCGCGCGTCGTTCGGCAGGCGCAGTCTCCGCTGCTTGCTCTTCGCCCGCCTTGTTGGGCATCGGAATCGTCGCCGGCGTGTTCAACCAAGCGGCGACGATCTTCGAAACGATCTCAGGATTCTGCTTCGCTTGCTCGGAAAGTTCGTCCAGTAGTCCAGCGCGTGAGGTGCTCGGTTCCTCCTCGCGACCGCGCAGCGCCTGCATCGGCTGCAACTTTCTGATGGTAAGTATGCCCAGCACCAGCGCCACGACGGCGGCCAGCCCCAACGACGCGTTGCGGACCAGGTTGTTGTAGAAATCCCACCGATTGAGCGTGTCGACCAGCGTGACGACTTGGTTGTCCGCGCCAGGCAAAGCCGACCGAATCACTGCGATGGTGTCGCCTCGCGTTGTATCGAAGCCGACGGCATTCTGAATGAGCTGCTCGATGTCTGCGATTTTGAGCTCCGGCACCGGCGGCGTGGCATTCGGATCGGGTTGCGGCAGATCAACGCCAGCGGAGATGGTAAGTCGCTTGACCGTGCCACCGAATTGACGAACAATGTCCGTCGTCCTCGGATTGTCAAACTCCGTGTCGATCGTCTCTTCCGACGTGCTCACAGGCACGGTGTTGCGAGTCGCAGCCGCGTTCAAATTGGATCCGGTGCCGGCGGCGCCCACTGCTTCTACCTGGGGTCCCTTCGTTTCGGAGGTCTTGATCGTCTCTTTTGTCTTGGCGGCACTCGCCTTGTCGATCTTTACGTCCGTGCGTTCTGTCTCGGTAAAGTCGAGATCCGCGTAAACACGCACAATGGCTCGGCCCGGGCCGAGCATTTGCGTGAGGATCGTTTCTGCTTTGGCCACCAAGTCGGCTTCGACTTGTCGTTTGTGACGGTACTGTCGGCTGAGTCCCTGATCGGCAACGCTGCCGTCGGGATAAACCGTGCGGCCGTTCGCGTCAGTCACCGTCACGTTCTCATTCGTAAGCTGCTCGACACTGGCCGCCACCAGATTCGCAATGGTCGCTGCTTGTTCAACGGACAAGGTTTCGCCGCGACGCATACCGATCACGACACTTGCCTTGGTCGGCTTCTCTTCACTGACGAAGATCTCTCGCTCCGGCATCGCGATATGTACGTCGGCCGTGGCGATTGACGGCATCCGCAGAATGCTCGCCGCCAACGCCCGTTCCTTTTGACGCAACAAGCGAGCTTCCTTCATATCGGGGTCCCAGAGCGACGAACCCGAACCGTCATCATCCGCCTGCACGACGCCCATCACATCCTTCGCGGCGACAGTGGCGTCGCTGTACCTGCGCTCGGGCACGTAGATTATCGAAGCGGAAAAGCTCTTCTCGTATGGGATGTTGGCAGCATCCAGCTTCTCCATGATGCGAGCGGCCTCGGCAGGCGTCAGATCGCTGGCCAGCGGCATGTATTGCGGACGCGAGGCCCAGTAGCCGACTCCCACAATCGTGATCAAGGAGACGACCGCTGCCGCAATCAGCGCGGCGCGATAACCAACGCTGCTGCGCTCCCACATGGCGCGAAGTTGAGCATTCAGTTTTGTGAGGATATCCATCGTTCGATCCTAACGGGACTAAACCTGCATCCTCATGATCTCTTGATACGCTTCCGTCAGCCGATTGCGCATCTCCAGAACCATGCGAAAGGAAAGATCTGCTTTAACCACCGACATCACTACGTCGTGCACATTGTCGGTTTCACCATTGACCAACTGAGAGAACGCCTGCTCCGACTCAACGTGCGGTGCGTTCGCTCGGTCCAACAAGCCTTCCACCAATTGAGAAAATGACGCGTCGCTTTTGCCGGCGGGCGCACTGCCAATGCGTTTGCCAAAGTCCAAACCTGGACTTGATGGCATGCCCGTAATCGGAGCCATTGGTGTTACAGCCATTCAATCACCGCTTCCTTGCGTGACTTCCCGCTCGACTTACCGTCGAGTAACGTCAGCTTAAGTGCGTCGCAACAACGTTAACGTCTGCTGAACCATATCGCGGAACGACCGGAGTACCTTCAAGTTGGCGTCATAGCCGCGATTGGCAGTAATCAAGTCCACCATTTCGTTGGCCAGACTCACGTTGGGCATCAACACAAATCCATCTGCATCGGCGTCCGGATGGCCGGGTTGGTAAACGCGTGGCAAGTCGCCATTGTCGGACTGGACGCCCAACACCTCGACACCACGCATCCCAGTGCCCTCGCCACGACTCATTGCGTTCTCCATCGCTGCCGAGAACACCACCTCGCGACGACGATACGGGCCGCCCTCTGCCGTCCGCGTCGTGTTGGCATTGGCAATGTTGTTGCCAATGACCTCCATCCGCAAACGCTCCGCCGACAAGCCGGAAGCACTGATGTCCGTCTGCGACAAAATGCCCTGCATCATCGTGACTCTCCTTACGCATCACCTGAGATCGCGCTGCGAAGCATGCCCAACTTCGTCGCGAGGATCTGCGAGTAGGTCTCGAACAGTATCGAGTTCTTAGTCAGTTGTCCCATTTCCATGTCGATGTCCACGTTGTTGCCGTCACTTCGCTCAGCCAACCCTTCGGTTTGCCGCATTTCTGGTTCGACCTCCATTGCACCCTCGACATCGTGGTGCTTCAGCGCGTCGCGCAATCGATCCTCGAAGTTGACTTCCTGCCGGCGATACCCCGGCGTATTCACGTTGGCCACGTTCTGACTGATGACCCGCTGCCGCACTGTGGTGGCGTTGATCAGTCTCGAGATCAAATCAACTTGTGAAGGATTGACGCTCATGGCGGATTTATCGGTTTGAGTAAATAGCAACTTTACAACGACTTTGCGGGCAAGCGGTCTTCGCTGCGGACATCCGCACTACACTGCGGAATACACTACACTCACGTCGGAGTACCACACATGACGAGTGACTTGCGCACCGACGAGTTGTCTGTCGATGGCTCACAGATCCCATCGTTGCGGAATTCGCAACCGCCCGAAGTAGGGTGCAGTGTTTCAATGTTGTGAAGTCACAGAATGCGATCGCAGACGCGTCACTGAGTTTCGTCTAGAGTGGCAACAACGTGCGGCAGTTGATTGGCAAGGTTGATGCGCGTGATGGATGTGCGCGATGGATGTGCGCCACGGATGTGCAGTGTGCCCAAAGTGGACTGTTGCGGGTGTGATTCATGCGTCATGCATGTGCGATGTGCAACGTGTTAAGCATGTGACCAGCACACGTTAACTCGTGGTGCGATCAGAGGAGTTTGTGGGTGCAGCGTAGTTCGAATCGTCGTTGACATTTGACTGCTGGTCAAGAAGAATAGCCGCATCCTTGGTGAACCAAGGCACGCAGGGAGCGGCGACCATGAGATCGAGGAGCCTTTAATGGCATCAAGTGAGGAGAACATTT
>JAGQPK010000365.1 GCA_020426755.1 Planctomycetales bacterium | reverse complement strand
AAATGATGCGTGAATCGTCACGGTTGATTGCCGACGCCAGGTCGAAGTTGAACATGGACAATTCGGAGACGCCATCAGAACGCAACAAATTGTAGGCATCGGACCATTGCACGTACTGGCGTGGATCTTGGTTCGTATGCAACCAGCCTTCTGTGTTCAGATTGAAGTCGCCGTTGGCCGTCACATCGACAGTCTGCGCACGAAGTTCACCGCTGACACTAACTCCGCCCTTTGGATTGCGAATCGCAATCGATCCGTTCAGATTCTGAATATCACCGGTAACGTAGAGATCCTGCGGCACACTCGGAATTTCAAATGGTGCTAGATCGTAGGCGCTGGCCGCGTAGCCGGATGAAGTGACTTCGATCGCATTCACTTGACCGACGTTCTGAGTCAACGGCAGGAAGTTGTGATACACGTTACCAGGCGCCAATGTGAGCAATTCGCCTTCGTCACTGACGACGCGACGGTTGTCGGCGATCGTCAAGTCGCCAACGTTCATCACAAAGGGACTATGGTTCTCGATCTTAATCGACGCCATACTGCTGCCGTGTAGTTCACCTAGCGCAATTGCATCGAGCGCATTGGTTGAGACGGCTTCAATCAGCACCGAGCCTGGCGCTGAGTAGATCTCCGGCACTTCAATGATGAAGGTGTCGAAGCTGGGTACGACAACAAGCTGCTGAGTTGAGTTGCCATTGCTGTCGGTCACCGTAACTGTTTCGGTGAGGCCCATTGCAATCAACTGCTCGTCAATCAGATTGAGTTGCTCCTGATACCGCGCGACGGCCTCTGCGTCGCTCGAATGGTTGGAGATCCAATCGAGTACCTCGCGCCGCTGCCGCGCCAATCGCGTACCAACGTTCTGCAGTGTCATGCGAAAATCAGGCAGATCCCGATTGCGAATGACGTAGAACTTATCCTGGAACGTATTAGCGAAGTTGACCGTAATGTCGCTGTCGTAGACGGACAAACGATCACGCTGCTCCTGAGTCAGCGTGGACGTCCACCGCGACGCATCGAGATAGTTCTCGGACTGTGGCAGGATGAGAATCTCGTCCTGCGGACCGATGTAGCGATAGAGCGTTCCTGCAGGAATGCCCAACGTATGGCCCGGCGCGACACGGATCAGCATCGCCGGTGACACCGAGAACTGGATCTGGTCGAGCTGCAGTCGCCCGTAGACGTAATCGACATCGCTGCTTAGCTGATACTTGATTCGATCCGTACTGCTGACCGGCTTCCCGAAATCGGATAGTTGAATCTGAGCGATGCCGTTCTTCGACACGGGTTCAATGATGGCCGCCGATTGCGCGTACAAGCCGCCAGTAACTTCGCTGCCGGCCTCAAACTCGACGTTCGCATCGATGCTAACGTCGACGCCATCGTCACTCACGCGGTAACCGTAAGGGATCAGTGACACATTGACGACCATGCCGCTGGCATCCGCGATCGGCTCTAGCTCATTCATCCGATTGGCGATTAGATTGACGTCCTCATACGCTTCAACTTGCGAGCCGGCGCGAACTTGAATCAGATTGTCGATATCAATAGTCGGCTGACCAATCGCCACGTTAATCGCTGGACCAAGTGACACCGTCATGATGTTTGATTCGGTCAGTGACACGAGTACGTCGCTGGCGGGAGCGTTCGAATCGGGCGAGTATAGCCGCCGGCCGGACCAGAAGTAGATGTCCTCCCCGCGCACTTGTGCATCATCGGTCGTGATCCGATTGATGGCATGAATCTGAGCACGGGGATCGGCACCACCACCGCCGGTCGTTTGAAAAACCATCAACTCCGCTCGCGTACGCACGTCCGAGTCCGTACTGGCGGTCACGTAGACGTCACCGTCTTCGCTAGTGACCGTCGCGCCGTCGAAATTCACGGCGGCCTGCGTAAATGTCTGAATGTCGGAGATCGACGTCGTAATTGCTAGACCTGCCCCGCCCTCAACTTTCGTCGTGTCGTAAGCAGTAACGTCATTGAAGGCCTCGATGCGTAGTCGCGACGGCACGGCTCCACCAAAGTCACTTGCAAGAATACTTGCCCCCGGTCTCACGTTAACTACCGCATCGAGCGTTTCACCATCGTTCGCCGCGATCCCGATGTGCGTCTTGCTGGTAACGATAGTGGTATTGATCAAGCCGAAAGATCCAGACAACAAGTTTGCCGAACCCCAGAATCCTTGCTTGCTGACGATGTTCTTAGCGTCGATGCCGATAGTCGTCGCGTGCAACGATGCGCCCTGATCGATCTCGACGTAGGCGCCGCCAAGGATCTTATTGCGAGTCCCCGCGCCGCTGCCCGTGCCGGCTGCTACGCTGAACGAGTCCGCCTGCGAATCGAAGTCATGATTGTGCAAAGATGTCACGACAATGTCACTGGCCGTGATATCCGCACCGACTCCAACGCGGGCAGTAACGTCTTGATTCGCGGTGATCGACGAATCGGCCCCGATCGCCGCCGCCAGTGCCGCACCACCGGCAGTCGAGACGGCCCGCAGCGAATCGCTATTCGTGGCATTCACGACGACTCGATTCGCAACAATACGCGAGTTGTCACCGATCGCCGCCAACGTTTCCTGCTTCGACGAATCCGAACCAATTTCGATATCCGAAAGCATCGCTGCCGCGGCGATGGCACCGAATGCGCCGCCGTCGGCCTTGGTTCGCACTCCGTTGTTAGTTGTCGCCAGAATCTGCAATTCATTGGCGACAATCGCATCCACATGATCAAAATAGGCCGAGTTGACGATGGTAATTTCACCGAAGGAACGATTACCTTGTCCGGAGATCGCACCACCCGAAACACCAACGGACGTCGTTTCTAGAATGTTGGGAGCTACCGAAGAGTGGACATTGATCTCGTTGGCGATTAGACGAGCGTTGTCGACATGTGCGCTGACGGCGCCGCCAACCTTGTTGGTCACCAAAGCGACACCGACGGACGCGCTGAAGCCGATCGCAAGACTGACAACCGTTGCCTCAGCATGCAGCTCACTCTGACTGTCCGCCAGAACATCGAGTGAACTCGTTTCGACGCGCAAGTCGCCCACAACGACTGCTTCCACGGTACTGGTAATCGTGTTGCGAATGTCGACACCGCCGCCGGATGCAGCAAACGCTCCCACGGCGATCGCCGCACTAACCGCCGACACGTCCTCCAATGTTGCTTGAGGAGCACGCGCGGAGATGACTAGTGAACCGCCCATCGTAACATCGACGTTCGATGAACCACTCAGCCGCGCACTGATATCGTTATCAACCAGATTTTCGACCAACGATGCGGCAATCGCGATCGAGCCCAACAAGCTGCCGGCAACCGAGGCGCCCACGGCCTCGGCCTTCGTCACTTGACTGTCCCCGATCGCTGCAATGATTACCGTCACGTCGCCGGGATTGTAGAAGCTGGTTTCTTCCATCCAGGCATGTGTCTGCGTAGCAATGACATTGGTCGTTTCAGCACCGCTGCCAGCCACGGAAGCACCAATCCCAATCGCGATTGCCGCTGATCCTGCCGCCGATACGGCGCTTACTCGCTCGGTTGACTCTGCCACAATCGACATCGAGCTGAGTGCTGACACACCGGAGTCGCGCACGTAAGCCCAAGTGTGATTTTGACCGCTCGGACCATTGACTTTGTCACGTCCGATTAAGTTGCGGGCGATGGACACTCCGATCGACCCAGCGCCTGCAATCGATCCGCCACTGACGGCGGCCGCCACGGCGAACACGGTCGCGTCGATCTCCGCAGAGTTTGACGCCAGCACGTCGAGCGAGTTGACGACCAACTGCGAGTCAATCACAAATGCCTCGACGGCATTGTTGATCTTGTTGATGGCATCGGCGCCGGCGCCGCTCAGCGATATGCCCACCAGGCCGACACTCACCCCCACAGCGACGGCACCGGACAGCGCATCAATGCGGCTGTCCTCCGTCGCTTGTACCGTGATGTCCGTATTGGAGAAGAACTGAGCATTGGCCGCATAGGATTGCACAACGTTGGCGATCTCATTGCGTGCGATGGAGGCACCTATCGCAATCGAAGCCGATGCGCCACCCGTGAAGGCGCCCGCCAGAGAAGCAGCCGCAGCAACAGTTTCAATCGTCGACCGATCGCTTGCATCAATCGTAAATTGCTGCACATAGTTGCCGGTGTTGACTTGCTTGGTGACACCGGCTGGATCGAAGAACGCGATCACGTCGTTGTGAATCTTGTTATGGGCACCAACGCCCGCGCCGCTCAGGCTGCCGCCGATCACTCCGCCGGCCGAGATTGCCGCAGAGCCCGCTCCAGCGCCAGAGTTAATCGTCTGCGCGGCGTCCGCTGTAATTTGCACCGAGCGTGCGATCGCTTGCGAGCCCATGACGTGAGCTTCAATATGTGACGGCGCCTCTTGCAAATTCAATTGGCGCCACTTCGTATCGTCGCCGTAATCGAGCATCGTGAGCCACTTGATCTGCTTTGCCAGATCATTGTCACCGAGATCGGGACGTTCGATATCTTCCGAGCCGATATACTCATAGACGTCACCGCCCCGCACTCCGGTCAGCACGCGAACGACACTTCCAGCTTGATTACCGTGCGGTGCACGAATGTAATCGGGATTGTCCGAAGTATCGTAGTCTGCTGGGACTGTCGTGTCGGGATCATAGCCGATAAAGTTACGCGCCAAAGCAACACCGATCGACGCACCGATGCCGCCAGCAGATCCGGCTCCGACACCAACAGCAATCGACACGATCAGCGCGTCGATGTCGGCATTGCTGTTGGCCAACACTTCGATCAAGCTACTCCCATTCAAGTTGATCGCGCTGTCCACGACCGTCGCCAAGGTCTGCGTTTGAATCACGTTGGTCGATTCCGCCCCGGCACCCGCAATTGCCAATGAAGCAACTCCACTAGCTCCGACAGCAACCGAGGCAGCGAAGGCAACGGCTTGAATCGATTCGTCAGAATCAGCAGTCACGCGCAAACTGCGTATAGTGGCCGACGCATCTGAGACCACAAACACGTTGTCGACGTTCGCGGTGATCTCACTGGTAATCGTGTTGCGTGCCAGGCCAACGCCGATGGACAAGCCCACCGCGAAATCCGACGAAGCAGCGACTGCGACCGCCACCGCGCCGGCAGTTGAACGAATCTTCGAGACATCATCCGCGTTGACGTTGACGCTATACGCGTTGATGTAGTGCAGACCGATGTTGCGCAGTTCCGCGTTGGCATCCGCGGCGATTCGATTAATCGCCGACGCACCGGATCCCGAGAGCCCCACACTGCCGCCAGCCGGTGCAGCAGACACGGCAACTGAACCAGCAAACACAACTGAAGTGATGGATTGCGATGTAATGGCCGAAATGTCGAGCGTGTTGTCGGCGACCACTGTGCCGCCATCGATGTAGGCGTTGGCCATCGCTGGGATGCGTGCCCCGTCTTCCTCGTAGCCTACGTAGTTTTGCGTCAGCGCAGCGCCGATTGCGGCGGACGCGGCGGTTCCGCTGAGACCGACGCCCACGCCAATCGCCGCAGCCACTACGGTAGCGATGATGCCGCTATGTGTCAGCGCTTCGATCTGTACATTAGCACCGTGCAGATCGGCATCTTCGGCGTAAGCCTGGTTGTCACTCAGAATCACATTGTGCGAAGACGCACCACCGCCCGACAAGCCGATACCAGTGTTACCGACACTGACAGACACCGAAGCGGCGGCGGAGACCGCTTGAATGTTGACGCTGGTTACCAGTAGGCTTCCGTTCAGCTGCTGCAGGACTTGAT
>JAGQPK010000364.1 GCA_020426755.1 Planctomycetales bacterium | reverse complement strand
TTGTTATCCAGATCCTCGGCAAACCCGCACACGTGACCGCACACAGCCAACATGCCTCCAGTCAGCACAACGACATCCTACGTGACAACATGCTGGCAGTTCTCGATTATCCAAACGCCATCGCGACGGTGAAGTCGAGTGCCATGGAGGTCGAAGGATTCGCGCGACGCCACCTAACGGTCTGCGGTACGCACGGCACATTTCACATCCAACCGCTCGACGACCCCGCTGTGCGCATCAGTCTTGATCAGCCCCGCGGCAAATACCAACGCGGCGTACAAGACATCGCACTTCCCACGTACCGCCGCTACGTAGGCGATGCAGCCGATATGGCGCGCGTGCTACGCGGCGAGAAGCAATCCGATTTTAGCTATGCACATGACTTGCTCGTCCAAGAAACGCTGTTGCTGGCCTGTGGCGTGACTGCGGGGACGGAGTGAGAATGCCGAACGTTGAATGTCGAATGCCAATTGTCGATGCTGAATGTTGAAAAAAGCGGAGAGCAGACAATGTCGTTGAGCGAGAGAAATCGTCGTGAGTTCCTTCAAACGGCCGCAGTAGGCAGCTGCGCGGTCGCCGGCATATTGCACACGTCACTGTTGGCTCAACCGGTCGACGGTGCCGAATCCGATGCGATTCCCATCATCGATACGCATCAACACCTCTGGGATCTCAAGACGTGGGACCCACCGTGGCTGCAGACAGCGGATCCGGTGTTGCGAGCTCGCTACACACTGGACGAATATCATCAGGCGACCGCGGGGCTCAACGTGACCCAAGCGGTTTACATGGAAATCGACGTCGCACCTGCCCAGCATGTAGCGGAAGCGGAGGCCATCACGCGCCTGTGCCAACAACCTGGCAGTCCGACCGTGGCTGCTGTCATTTCCGGTCGCCCCGGTGAAGCAGGGTTCGCCGCCTACATTGATCGCTTCCGAGACAATCGTTACATCAAAGGCCTACGACAGGTGCTCCACGCCCAAGCACCGCGTGGTCTTTGCTTGACTGACCAGTTCGTGCGCAGCGTGCAACATCTTGGTGAACTTGGCATGAGCTTCGACATTTGCATGCGTCCCGCCGAATTAAGCGACGCAGTCGAACTGGCGCGACGCTGCCCCCACACGAACTTCATTCTGGACCACTGCGGGAACGGTGATCCCAAGGCCTTTATGAAATCACCGCCCGCCGACGAACCACCGCAGCACACCGTCGATTCGTGGCGACGCGAAATTGGGCGTTTGGCCGAACAGCCCAACACGTCCTGCAAGATCTCAGGCATCATCGCGGCCGCCCCTAAGTCCGGCTGGAACGTCGAGATGCTTGCTCCCATCGTCAATCACTGCTTAGATGAATTCGGCCCAGACCGCGTCGTGTTTGGCAGTGACTGGCCCGTCTGCCGGCTACGCGCTAACTACCGCGACTGGGTAACGGCGCTGCGTCAGATCGTCGCCGATCGCCCGCGAGACCAGCAAGAGAAGCTGTGGCACGGCAACGCGCCGCGCATCTATCGCTTGACATGATTTCCGGCCGAGCTCGCAGCCTGACGCATTCCGAAATCCGAAATCCGAGTAGGAGTACGAGATAGGAGATTGGAGTGCTAGCGTCGGAGTGCGGGAAGTCGCTGTCGCAAAGAGAGGCCAGGAAGGGACCGGTTCAATCCTGCAAGATTCTGCGTGCGTCAAGACATATTGACAGCGCAGAACCATCTTCATCAATCCTTCACAAATGCTTGTATGTACCGTCAGGCTCGCTTAAACTTCCTTTTAAGTGGGTTTTGCCATTTATTCGCCAGATCGAAGAAGCATTCTGGTAAAATGCACAGTCTAACCATTAACTTCCGCCATCATCTGTATGTTCCAAGAGAGGCCGCCATCATGATTTTGCGACCAAGCCTGATGGCCCTGAGTGCATTGCTTATTGCTCAGGTCAGTCAGGGCGCCTTGTTTGTTCCCGATCTAGCGCCGGGGTCAAAGTATCATCTCACGTTTTTGACCGACAACACGACTTCGGCGGTGCTCGATTCGCTTGAGTTCTACGATGGCTTCGTAAACGATGACGCCGATAGCAATGCCGACCTGAAAGACATTGACTGGTTTGCTTTGGTGACGGCCGTCGATGCCGAGGGTGAGACCGTTGACGCGGTCACTCACGTGGCAATCAAAGGCCCGGTCTACCGCATCGATGGCCAGCGAGTCGCCCAAAACTCATCGGACGTCTTCAATGGTTCGATCGAAGTTCCGATCAATGTGACGCCCGACGGTCAGAAGAACGTAGACAGCAACGTCTGGACTGGTTCAGGCAGCAATGGCAAGGCGACCACCTGCAAGGACATCGGCGGAGGTTCTTGGGGGTGCTCGATGGGCTTTGCCGATCCAGATGGTCAGACGATGGGCGGCGTGACCAACGCCACCAACAAAGATTGGATTACCGGCAACGAAATGAGCTGGACGCGAAAGAACCCGATCTATGCAGTCAGTATGGTCCTGACGGTTCCGGACGCTCCCAACGTCCCCGGTGACTTCGACGGCAACGGCACGGTCGACGTGGGCGATATCAACGCGCTAGGTGTCGCTTTGCGTGCGGGTTCGACGGACCTCAAGTTCGACCTCGACAAGTCAGGTACCGTGACGTCAGCCGACGCCGACTACCTGTTCGGCAACATCATGAAGGTCTGGCTGGGTGACTCGAACTTGGACAAGCAGTTCAACACAAGCGACCTCGTGACCGTCTTCGCAGTTGGCGAATACGAAGATGCCGTCGCCGGCAATTCGACTTGGGCCGAAGGCGACTGGAACCTAGATGGCGACTTCAACACGGGTGACTTGGTGGCTGCCTTCGCACAAGGCGGTTACGAAGCGGGCACCCGCCCCGCTATCGCCGCCGTGCCGGAGCCCGCAACGGGTTTGACCTTTGCACTCGGCGCCCTGCTGCTCGGTGCAGTTCGTCGCCGACGTTAACTGTGGATTCGTCGAAAATCGCTGATCGGCGTTGCTTGCCGATCAGCGTCTCTTCTGCCGCATCTGGCGGGACGAATTGGTACACATTTCAGCGCCGTTAGAGGCCAGCGCGACGCGAGTCGCAAATTCGCCGACAAGCGTTCGGCGCGGTTCCTAGTTCGCCGAAAGGCGTTAGCCGCGGTTCTCGGCATGGTGAACTCAGCGACGGGGCAAACCGACGGTAACGCGTTGCGGCGAACTAATGACGAACGCTAACGCGTGTCGGCGAACTGATGACGTACGGCAACGCGTTACGCCGAACTAGCTGACGCTAACGCGTTGCAGAACACCAAGGATTCCTGAGTTCACCGCATAGCATCAGGCGCGAAACATGCACCACGTCGTGTAGCCGCCGCTGAGATTGTGAACCGAGAAGCCGTGTTGCTTGAGAATTCGCGTCGCAATGTAGCCGCGTTGCCCGACCTTACAGTAGGCAATGATCGACTGCTGCTGTGGTAACTCACTGAGTCTGCCACGGAGTTCATCAACGGGAATGTTGACCGCGCCCGGCAAGTGACCGGCGGCGAACTCCGCTGGCGTGCGCACATCCAGCAAGAACGCGTCGGCAAACGGCGTCTCTTCGAGCTGGCTGACGTTGACGACAGGATGATCGTCTCGCGCAACACCAGCGGCCACGAATCCCAACATATTGACGGGATCTTTCGCCGAGCCGTACTGTGGTGCGTAACAGAGCTCGGCTTCCTCCAGATCGTAGACACTCATTCCAGCCTGAACTGCCATGGCGAGCACATCGATACGTTTGTCGACGCCGAGTTGTCCGACGCCTTGCGCGCCCCACAGCTTGCCTGACTTGGGTTCGAACAATAGCTTGAGTGTCATTGGGGTACTGCCAGGATAGTAGCCGGCATGATGCGCGGGGTGCACATAGACCTTCTGATAGTCGTAGCCCAAACGTTGCAGCACCTTTTCGCTGAGCCCGGTCATGGCGGCAGTCATGCCAAAAGCGCCGACGACACTTGTTCCTTGCGTTCCGCGGAACGTCGAATCGCGTCCTGCGATGTGATCGGCGGCAATGCGACCTTGCCGGTTCGCTGGACCGGCAAGGGGAATCTGAGTCGGCTGTCCCGAAACAAACTCGACCACTTCCACCGCGTCCCCGACCGCATAGATCAGTGGATCATCCGTCTGCATGTTGACATTCGTACGTATACCGCCGCGGGGCCCGATAGCCAGACCGGCGGCTTTTGCCAACTGATTTTCGGGCCGCACGCCGATGCATAGTGTCACGAAATCGCAGTCGATTGACTGCCCGTTATTCAGTTGAACGCGGATGCCTGCTTTTTCTGAATGCGCCGCGAAGCTTTCGGCCGAGGCGCCCAAAACTAGCTCGACTCCTTTTTCTCGCAGCTTTGCCGCCAAGGGCGCGGTCATCTCGCGATCCCAGGGCGCCAGAATCTGATCAGCTAATTCGACCAGCGTGACATTCAGTCCACGCTCGACAAAATTCTCTGCCAGCTCAACGCCAATAAAACCGCCGCCGACAATCACGACGGCAGCGCCCGATTGAGCCACGGCTTGCAGCCGATCCGCGTCGTTCAGGTCACGCAGCGAGTAGATACCGGGCGAGTCGATGCCGGGAATTGGCGGTCGCAGCGGCACGGCTCCGGGTGCCAGGATTAGGCGATCGTACGCCAGCGTGGTCTCCTCGCCGCTTTCCAGATTTCGCACTGCAACGGTTCGCTCGGTCCGATCGATCGAGACGACTTCGGTGCGTGTGCGCACGTCGAGACGAAAACGATTCTGCAGCAAGGCCAAAGGGGCGACCAGCAGCTTCTCGCGCTGCGGGATCACGCCTCCAATGTAGTAAGGCATCCCGCAATTAGCGAAAGACGGATGGGCGCCGCGTTCACACACGATAATCTCCGCTTGCTCATCCAAGCGGCGCAAGCGGGCCGCAGCAGACGCACCACCTGCTACTCCTCCAACAATTACGACTCGCACAGTGTCGACTCCTTCTCCAGGTGAACTCTCACGGATCCCAGCCGATCGGTTATAGGACAACCACAAGAACGCCCGCAAGACGGGAATGAATATCGAATGACGAATTCTGAATGTTGAAATTTGAAATTTGAATGTTGAATTTTGAAGGCACGGACTTTCGAGTAGCGATTGTTTCGTAGTTTGGCGAATTGATGTCGAGTACTCTGTGCCTTCGTGGGTCGCTCCTCGCCGTCCGGGGCTGTCCGTTGCGGCGGACTTCGCGATAATTCGATCTTCACCCGCATTACTTAAGCAGGCATGCGACGCTCGTTATGAAACGCAATCACCGTCGACATCAGCAACATCGTCCACGCATCCGCCGCCGCAGTCGCCCCGGGTCTGTGCCCGGGACGGTTGTTGCCGCGCATGACGCTCGACAGACCGTAATCCGCGTCATCGCCTACGGTCCCGAGGGCTATTTCGAAGACGAGGTTGGTGAAGTCAAAGCAATCCGCCCCTATTTGGAGCGTTACTCAACTTGTTGGATCAATGTGGACGGCCTAGCAAACACACAGGTGATTCGCGAACTGGGAGAACTATTTGGACTTCACGCGCTTGCGTTGGAAGATGTCGTCAACGTTCATCAACGCGCCAAGGTTGAACCGTATACGGCACATTTGTTTATTGTTGCTCGAATGGTTTCGCTGCAAACCGCAATGCACTCCGAACAGTTGAGCATGTTCGTCGGCAACAAGTACGTACTGACATTCCAAGAAGCGCACGGTGACTGTTTCGATCCGGTTCGCGAACGGTTGCGAAAGAACAACGGCCGCATTCGCCAGAGTGGCTCAGACTATTTGATG
>JAGQPK010000363.1 GCA_020426755.1 Planctomycetales bacterium | reverse complement strand
CGTTGTGGTTCCCTCCCCCTGCCCCCTCCCGGTGTCGAACTGCGTGAAGTGGAGGCCATCGACGGGAGGGGGAACTGCCCGTTTCCTCTATCCGAAAATCTAAACTGACTGCGATTGGGCGTTAGCCACGGTTCTCGGTATTGGATGGACAGAACCGATGCTAGCGCGTTGCGGCGAACGAGGATGCCGAAGCTAGCGCGTTAAGGCGAACTAAACGCGCGTTACGGCGAAGGCGCGACTCCATCGAATTGATTCTCATCCAGAACGATATCTTGGGTTTCCGGCCCCTGCCGCACGCCGACGACCGCCTGTTTATCGCGAGTATCAACGAATCGATTGTTCTGAATTGTGATGGCCGTCGTGCCGCCCTGGATATCGATCACCGCGCCGCCTGCAGGGCCGTTGTCAACAAACTGGTTCGCTTCAATTCGATTCCGATGCCCAGCGAAATCGGCACCTCGCTCTGGACGAAATAGTATCCCATGTTGCTGGCTAGTGCGAACAGTATTGTTAGTGATGAGGTTATCCGTGTCACGATGGCCGATCGAAATGCCGACGCGGTTGTTCTCGATCACATTGCGTTCGGCTAACCCGTACTTCACTCCCCAACAAAAGAAGATCCCAATATTGTTACCACGCAACGTATTGTTGCGAATGATCGGACGCTGCGATCCTGAGCCGGGATGCAATCCCAAGCCGGTGTTGTTTTCGCTCGTGCAATTCTCCACCACGACATCATGGCAAATCTGCCAACTGATACCGTCGCCATGGTTATTTCTGGCAATCACGCCACGCATTGTGATACGGTTGCAGTCTTGCAGAAAGATGCATCCCGAGTAGTTCCCATCGAGTTCAGCATTGTGCTCACGATTGCCGTCTAACGTCAGATTCTCGATATGCACGTTCTCGATGTTCTCGCCACTGACCACCGGAAACAACGTCGCACAGGTCGCCTGGTTCATTCTCCACAAATTCTGTCGCAGTGGCCTGTCCAGCTTGAACCGATTGCCGCTGCGAGCGACCAGCGTGCGCTTAATGACTGTTTGCACATTAGTTGCAGCGTCTACCGCGCGCAAGCACACGCCGTCACCGACGCGAAAACCACTGGCATCCTGCAGCGTAATCTCCTGGTCGTACCAATCGCTATCGAGATCCAATTGAGTCGTACACGAAGGCTCTTTGATGAGCAACGTCTCTGTCCCGGAGCCGATCAGATTGACGTTTGACTGAAGATAGATGGAATTTCGCAAACGGTAGGTCCCCGCCAGAACGCGCACCGTACCTCCGCCAAAACGTGCAACCTGATCGACGGCAGCCTGAATCGCTCGTTGATCATGCCCAACAACATCTGCATCGCGATTGCCAACCGTAACCGTGAACGTTTCGTCCCAAACTGGAGCAACGGCGTGGTCGCCGCTCGTTTGACGCGGCTGTGACACGAGCGGCCGTTCAGCGGCAGAACAGATCGACGTCACAAGTACACTTGCTAGAAGGCAGCGAGAAAAACAACTCATCGCGCTCGCAACTCCGTGAATGAGATGAACGGTGCCGAACTGACAACGGTATTAGTCTAAATCGTTGTGTCAGCGAAGTCGACTGAGTTACCGTCCGTTCAACTAGTTCAGCGCAAGCTAGCCGCAAGGCGCAAGCCGCGGTTCTCTTGAGAGATTGTTCTCCTAGGATTTATGAATGCTGATTTCAAAGTGTTGATTTTTGACCGAGCATTCGTCATCCCGCAATCGGAGTTGCAAAATTGTGATTCCGCATCGGTAGTCTTCATTCCTCACTCAGAAAGCCGAAATCAGCATTCATCAATCAGAACTCTGCGCCGGGACAAACCGACGGTAACGCGTTGCGGCGAACTGAGAACAACGGCGTCGAGCTACGACAATCGCGACCGCCATCAACAATCCGCTGCCTGCTGTGGGCTCCGGTACTGAGTGCACAGCACCTGGCACTGCTGGGCGAACGCCTTGTTCGTAGCCACCATCGGCAAACGCAAGCACTAAGTCAGTGGTCGTGAATAACCCGTCGCCGCTCCAATCTCCTTCGGACCAGCCGGCCGCTTCGCCCGTTTCGTACTTACCGACTTGAAACACGCGAGTCAGATCCGAAGTGTCAAACATGCCGTCGAGATTGGCATCGCCGTAGTAGGTACTGACAAGCGTATGCGCCCAGTGTGCCAAATCCGCGTCACTTAGCGAAGCGTCGCCGTTCATGTCGAAAAGCAGATTCCCTGGTTGAGCAACAGCTTCTGCCGCCAGACGATCGAAATCATTCGCATCGACAATCCCATTGGCATCTGCGTCGGCCAGCGGCGTAGCAACGACAACTTGACCGCTTGCCGAGAAGCCAAACTCCAGTACTCCCTCTAGCGCTGGATTGTCAAACTCGACATCGATCGGCAACGTCATTTGCAACGTGTCTGCATCGACATTCAGTGTGCCAGCGGAGGCGGCGTTTGCTAACGGTTCATCGATCACGGAATACCGTGTGGCAAAGCCAACCGTGATGCGTCGCGTGCTACAACCGGTAAGCAACTCCAGAACGGAACAGCTCCCCGCGACACTCGTAATCATATCCGTCGTGTTACTGGCAACATTCAGGAATGCCAGATTCTGAATGTAGTCGGCCTGCGTATCTGCACGCAAAACCATCTGCCCGCGGATATCGGCATTCGTAGTGACCAGAACGGTTTGTCCCGACAAATCAAAACCGCCGTTGCTGAGCGGAAGCGGCCCTGCGAGTTGATTCGTTAAAGTGACGTCACGCAAGGCCACGTCGGCTTGCACCGACTCCAGTGTACCGATATTGATCGAGCCGAGATCTGGAATGTCAATTGTGCCGACGGGACGATTCGTAGCGCTGATGGTGCCCGCGAGATTTCCGGGTTCCTGCCCGACAGCCCCATTCACGCGCGGACTTACCGGATTATCAAGCAGAGTGGCCGAAATTGGCGGAGCGTCCGCAATACTCAAGCTGCCTCCGTCCGTCGGCACGGTGGCACTCACTATGCCGGTGACGGAGGTCGACAAGCTGCCAGCGAACTGCGGCGTCGCAGCCAGGCTATCACCGAATAGGGTTAGACGCGGACTGATGTCGATGCGGCTCAAACTCAAGTCAATTGGCAAAGCACGTTCGGCGGCAGATGCACCACACATTCCGTAGCTAAATACTGCCCCACAAGTGGCCAGGATCGCGATTATCGAGCGCGGGACTCCGTATCGTGTCAACATGTTGAATCTCTCTGTCCTTCACGGATCACACTGCACGCAGATGGCGATCCGCCAGCGCTTGGCTCATTTTCTAAACAACCAGCAAGATCTAAACGTCTCGCATATTTCCTCGTCAGCATATCAACCGATGCCATGCGACGCAATTTGCCCGCTCGCTTCAATCAACAAACACTAGCGGCGGGACGAACCGACGCTAGCGCGTTGCGGCGAACTAGATACAACCCGACGCTAAGGCGTTGCGGCGAACCACTCAACACTCAACACTCAACACTCAACACTCAACACTCAACACTCATCATTCAACATTCCTTACCGTCGTCGCATTCGTCAGACAGAACGTGTGCGTAACCGCCTGCTTGCTGCGCCCCGCTAAGTTGGTTGTCAGGTTGAAAGTCAACGAAGTGACTTCACGGAATCGCCGATACTACGCCGGGATGTCAGCAAGCAGGGCCAGCAACGTGCCATTCGCGAGAGATTCGAGCGAGGAAATTCGAGCTTATGTTTTGCCTGACCGGTACTGACCGATGTGGCAGTTCACGTGGGGCGCTTTACCTCGGTGTCTTCTCGTTGTTGCTGGTGTTGACTACGGGAGATCGATCGTGTCAGGCGCAAACGGGGCACATCCTCGACGCCGTAGGTGCCGTGAATCAATCGATGGGCGGAGCCGGCACGGCACTGCCGTTGGACTCGATCGGAGCGTTGCATTGGAACCCGGCGAGCATCTCCGCGCTGCCGGGCTCAGAGATCGGGTTTGCCTTTATGGGCATGGCGCCAATCACGCGGCTTAGTTCGCGTGTCGACGCTGGTGCGTTCGGTCCCGGCATGCCGGCACAAACGTGGGAAGGCACAACGACATCGGATTCCGAGATCACGCCAATTCCGACGATGGCGGTAGTGCATCACGTCGAGGATTCACCATGGACGTTTGGACTCGGTGGGTTCGCCATCGGCGGCTTCGGCGTCAATTTACCAGTGACGAACGCGAACCCGTTGTTGTCGCCGCCACCCGCTCAAGGCGGTGTGGGTTATGGTGGAGTCTATTCGCAGTTTCAACAGATGCAGTTCTGCCCGACTGCAGCGCGTCGCTTTGGCGATGGCTGGTCGATCGGTTTCGCTCCCACAATCAACTGGGCGTCGCTCGCAGTTGACCCGTTGGGCGTCGCGGTTCCAAATGCGAACGGAGTCTATCCGTCGGCTGCTCACGGTGACGCGACTTGGGGCCTTGGCTATCAAGTTGGCTTAATGCACGAATCGTACGAGACGGGTTGGAATTGGGGCTTCTCCTACAAGAGCCCGCAATGGTTCCAACCATTCAAGTTCAATAGCCGCGACGCACTCGGCGCCGCGCGGCAGTTGGAATTCAATTTGGACTACCCAGCAATCATGTCACTCGGTGTCGCCTACCAGGGATTCGGCGCCGTTAAGATCGCTGCGGACGTGCGATATATCGACTACGCGCACACGGATGGTTTCCGCGGCGTGGGTTTCAATACGAACGGTTCCATCAAGAGCTTTGGCTGGGAAAGCATTTGGGTCGCATCGATCGGTACCGAGATTACGCTGACCGACAACTTGCAGTGGAGATTTGGTTACACGTACAACGAGTCGCCAATCACCAACCGTACGATGTTCTACGGAGCACCAGCCCCGGCGCTCACGCAGCATCACTTGAGCACTGGCTTTACGCGTACGTTGGCCAATACGTGGACTTGTACTTTCGCGTACCACATGGGCTTGCGTGGCGAAGTCACTGGATCGTGGTGGCATCCAACACTCGGCCGAATGCAGGGCACACACGTCACCGGCAGCTTAGCGACACATAGTTTGATCGGCGGTATCGCACGGCGGTTCTAATTGAGGCGAGTTGGGAGGAGAAAACCGAGGCTGGCGCGTCGCGAAGAACTACAGGCTACGTCTCGACGAACGAAGAGAAAGTTCGCCGAAAGGCACAAGCCGCCGTACTCGCTGTGATTAAACTCTGCGCCAGGACAGAACCGACGCTGGCGCGTTACGGCGAACTGTTGCGCGTTGCGGCGAAGTACTGGCGAGCAGTCAAGTCGCCGCTAACGCGTTTCAACGAACGATCACAACAGACAACTACCCGTTGCTACGGCGACGAAGTCCGAGCAATCCGAGTAGACCTAGCAGCAAACCGGTCAGCGATGCGGGCTCCGGTACTGCCGCGACGGCGGCACGCAGGCCGGCTTCGTAGCCACCGCCTTGAAACGCTTCTACAAAGTCGCTGCTGTTGAACAACTGGTCACCGGTCCAATCGCCTTCATCCCAGTTGGCCGCTGCGCCCGTTTCGAACTTGCCAGCGGAAAACACCGCGACCAGATCACTACTGTTGAACTGGCCATCGAGATTGGAGTCGCCCATATACGAGTTCTTCAACACGTTGATCCAACGTCTGCGATCATCGATGTCAGCCACGTTGTCGCCGGTCAGGTCATACTGCGAATCTCCCGCCACCATGCCGGCCGCCATGAGATCCAAGTCACCTGCATCCAATTGCCCGTTGCCATTGAAGTCGCCTTCAACCCCGGCCGCGCCTAACGCAGCTTCGAAGT
>JAGQPK010000362.1 GCA_020426755.1 Planctomycetales bacterium | reverse complement strand
TCCGCGCGGGTTCGATGCCACCATCCAGAAAGATCGCGGCCACCAGCGATTCAAAGACATCAGCCAACAGCGAATTCGGTACGGGCTTGTCGGCCGAGATACCTTTGCCCACGATCAGCAGTTCTTCCATTCCTAGATCGGCACTGACTTTGGCGCAAGTTTGACGGCTGACGACGACCGACTTGATCTTGGTTAGATGCCCTTCTAACAATTCGGGAAACTGATGAAAGAGCATCTCGCAAACAACGGAGCCGAGAATTGCATCACCGAGAAACTCCAGCCGCTCATTCGAGGCGAGTCGGTGTTGTGCTCCAGACGCATGAGTGAGCGCCGAGCGTAGCAAATGTCGATCGCTAAACTGATAGCCTATCAGCGCCTCGCATCGACTTAGCCGATCGTCGACAACGGGCACGAAATCATGTTCAGATTCCATACACACCGTGTGCAACCATTTGCGCTTCGCTTTCGGGCATGGCGAAGCGCAAACGGGCGCACCTCTATTTTGAATCAAGTCAACCTGGGGATCATCTCACCCAGCACCAAATCGTTACAACACATTATCCGGACGAAGCATTATCTCGACGAAGCGTCGTCTCAGCGCCGCGTCATCTCAGCGCATCATCGTCTTTCCACATCGACCTCAAGATGAAGCCTCGTATCGAATCCAAGTCAGGCAAGTGTGAACTGCGAAGGAGTGCCGTGCGAGCGTCATTGGCGCAAACGATCCGCCTATGGATCACCAACGTACGACGTCCACTCTAACGGGCGGGAAACCAAATGTCAATTCTTGACCCCGCTTGGCGCGGCGCGAAGAATGTCCGAAGTTGCAGCTACGTGGGAGCTGCGTGATGTCAATGAATGATGTCAATGTGGCGATGGACAAAACACGCCATGAGCATAGAGGGAGTGATTACGTTCGATGGTAGAACTTCCTCGAATTGCCCTCGGAAATGTTCAGTATGGAGCATCGTTTCATCAATTGCTCCATTGCTTGCTGAGCGATTATGCCGAAGCGGCAGTCGATGTGCAGGTGTTCGCGGCGCAGGGGAGGCTCGACACGGGTGTCCAGCAGGCCTTGCTGTCGGGTTCGCGATTGCGGCATCTTGACAATTGGCTGATGGGAGCGGAAGGCAACCAGGAGGCGCTGTTACGCGGCGGACAGTCGCGTGATCTGTCACTGATCGTAGGCGATTTCTTGAGTTCGAGTGACAGCAGCGTCCCGCTTGGAGGCAATCTCGACCAACTGTGTCAGCAACTGCAGATCCCTGCTATCGCTCACCTAGACGTCTGGCAGTTCGACGCCTGTGCTCCACCTCGGTTGCCACCATCTTGCTGCGGATTGTTGTTAAGCGGTTGTCGAGACGCGGAGGAACTGGCGCGATGGCAAACCCGGTTGGAGGTCATCTGGGGTCTGCCCGTATTTGGCGGCATTTGGGAAGACACAGTCGAATGTCTCACGCGAGTCGTTGCAGCAGACTCCGCGGCCCGGACCATTGAACCGGCAGTCGGTGGCTACATTCAGCTTCATCGTTTGCTGTCGTTGGCGCGTTCGGCGCCGGCCTGCGCGCTACCGACGTCCCCGTTGCCTTCGGCTAAAGCCGTACAGATTGCGGTTGCCTATGACGATGCTTTTCACTGCTACTTTCCGGATGCAATGGAACAAATGGAGTCGGCCGGCGCGCGACTGATCGATTTCTCGCCGTTGCGAAGTGAACGGGTGCCAGCTGGAACCGACGTCGTGTATCTCGGTTGTGGGCACCCCGAGCGCTATGCCGAACGGTTGGCAGGCAACATTTGCATCCAACAATCACTGCGGTCGTTCGTGCAAGCGGGTGGTCGATTGTATGCGGAAGGTGGCGGGTTGGCTTACGCTTGTGAATTGATGGAGTTTCGCGGACACTGCTATCGAATGGCCGGACTGCTGCCGGCTGTCGCACGTTTCGAAGCGGTGACCCCTCGGCCGGTCGAATTATCACCGGATAACTCGGCATGGCTTAAATGTGATCGGTTGCGCGGCTATCTTAACCCGAATTGGTTATTGGTCCCTCGGCCCGGGCTGCAAGACTATTCCACACGTTCTGATTGCCCGTTGAGTCTGATTGGAGACCGTCAGGCGATTGGTAGTCGAATTCATCTCCACTTTGCCTCTCAGCCGAAACTGTTGCAATCGCTCCTTTCGCCAGTCGTCTCGACTCGCTCGAACGACGCCTGACCCCTACTGCCCGCGCTGACTGCCGATGATCAATACGCTCTTTTTGCCCGAAATTCGCGAGATGCTAGCTTCCGATAACCATGCGGAGCTGCATGAGTTCTGTGAGGCATTGCATCCCGCAGCGACCGCGGATTTCATGTCTGGTTTGACGGCTCAGGAGACGTGGGCTGTCTTGCGGCATGCAGATCCAGCGCTGCGGACCGAGATTTTTCATTACTTCGACCGGCCTCGGCAACTGGAACTGGTCACCGAGCAAGACCGCAACGAAGTGGCGCAGTTGCTGTATGAGATGGCGACGGACGACCGCGTCGACTTGTTGAACGAGTTGGAGCCGGCGCTGGTTGAGAGTCTGCTTGAGCTGCTGCCGAAGGACGAGCGGCGCGATACGTTGCGTTTGCAGTCTTACCCCGAAGGCACGGCCGGCGCGGTGATGACCACGGAGGTCGTCAAGCTGGCGGAAACTCTGACGGTCAGCGAAGCACTCGATGTTCTCCGACAGCGTTCGGATGACGTGGAGACGATCTACTACCTCTACATCGTCGACGACGGCAATCACTTGCGCGGCGTACTCTCGACGCGCGACTTGATCTCGTCACTAGCGACGCCGAACAAGCCACTGCGCGACATCATGGATCCACGCGTGATTTCCGTCGATGTGCTGGACGACCAGGAGGAAGTGGCGCAGAAAGTCGCCTTCTACGATCTGCTGGCGATTCCAGTCGTGGATGATCAGCACCAAATGCTGGGCATCATCACGCACGATGACGTTATCGACGTGGTGTTGGAGGAAGCCACGGAAGACGCTCACCGCTTTGCCGGTGTTGCGCCGCTGGAAACGACTTACATGGAAGCGGCCCTGCTGCGCTTGTTTTGGAGCCGCGGCGTGTGGCTTGCTCCCTTGTTCTTTGCCGCCTTCTTGACGGCCAATGCCATCCGCTTCTACGAAGCCGAGCTGAATCAATGGACGTTCTTGCTCTACTTCCTGCCCATGATTATGTCGAGCGGCGGCAACTCAGGTAATCAGTCCGCTACGTTGATCATCACTGGCCTGACAACCGGTGATTTGACCGTCAAAGACTGGTCGCGCGTCGTCGGTCGCGAGATCGTGATGGGATTGCTGCTCGGCGGCATGTTGGCCATATTCTTTGTGCCAGTTGGCTATATGTTCGACATTCGCTCACTGCAAGTCGTGCCGGCGACGTTGGTACTGGTCGTCACCTGCGGAACGCTGGTAGGGTCCGTCATGCCGCTGGTCTTCAGCTCGCTAGGACAGGATCCGGCGTTGATGAGCAACCCGTTCGTGGCGGGTGTCATCGACATCGTAGGCATTCTGATCTACGTCCACGTCGCGATCTTCATCTTGCGTTGACGTCGTTGGCACGCGTGTGTAGTTCGCGCGGCGCGCATTTAGTTCGCCGCAACGCGTTAGCGTCGGTTCTGTCCCGACGCACAAGAATGATTGCGGAATGTTGCGTTCGGACTTTTGCGTTTGGAACTCTCGGATGAAATCCTGCATGTCGGGGCAGTTCTCATTCGAAAAACCAAAGATCAACAATCCTCATTCCTAGATCAGAACCCGTGAGAACCGGACTAATGTCTTTCGGCGAACGACAGTGCTCAGTTCAAAATCGAGATCTGGAGTACTAGACGTCCAGTGCCTGTCCGCCCAGATAGAGCTGCAACACTTGGCTTTGCACCTTGATCGCCCGCACGAGGACCCAGACTTGGTCCTTGCTGAACTGTTCGGGATTGGATCGAGCGAGCTCTTCGAGTTCTTCCGTCATCGCGGCATGCTGGTCGGTTGAGACCTGCAGCTTGAGGCTCATCTCGCGATAAGCTTTGGCGAGTGCGGCATCGTTTTCGAGCGCGTGTAGGTCCTCCAGCGTGTTGCATAGGAGCAGGCAAGTACGAGCGACTTCGCGGACGTCGGCTTCAGGTTCGATTGCTTGCAGCCGAGCAGCCAGGGACTGACAAGTGATGTTCAAAGGAGAACTGCCTTGTGGATGGAACAACGATCAACGGTGACGAACTTCGGTTCGATTGGCGGGCAGTAAAGTCTGCTTTCCGCCCGTTACTTGCCTAAATCTAGCTCAATGTTTGTCGTCCAAGTTGGTTGTTTGCGGGCCAAAACGGCATCGTCGGAATCACCGACATTTTGTCCGATGCCGAAGCGCGACATGTCGGCATTTTCACGCAATCAACTCTGCCGTTAACTCCCTGGGTTAGCGGAAGCTCTCCCAGCTCAAGCACGTATGATGGGCATCGGCGGCAGTCAGCGTCGACAGTCCTGGGTAAAGCTTGCTTTCCGTTTGTCGTCAAAGCTCAGCTCTGTCGCGTCCAGGCAACTCATTCGACGCCTCATGTCGACGCGGCGAATTTGCGGGGCACGCCTCAGTATTTTTTTGATCAGTTTTCCACATCGGGTCGGAGCGCGGTGAGCAGCGATTGGGACAGCGTTGGAATGGTGATTACGTTGGCCCCCTAGTCGGTTGGACTGAACACCGGTATCACTGAGCGATGGCTCAAGTGTTGAAGTAAGTGGACGGTATTCGCTCGACAGCGTCAGCGGACAATAAGAATTGATTTGCTGGCGTGCTTGCCTAAGGAAGATGTGAATGCGCGCTGTTGCGTTTGATTTGGACGGACTGATGTTCAACACGGAAGGGATCTACGTCCAGGTCGCCGAGCTCCTGCTTGAGTCTCGCGGTCGCACGCTTGATATGCAGCTGATCGCGCAGATGATGGGCCGACCCGCGCGGATCGCGATCCCCATGCTGATTGACCATTACGGCCTGACGGATTCGGTTGAGCAGATTGCTCAGGAGACCCGGACGCTGTTCATGGAGCTCTTGCCAGAACGATTGCAACCCATGCCTGGACTCTTAGAGTTGCTCGAAGCACTCGACCGGAACCGTTGGCTCAAGGCGATCACGACCAGCAGCGGTCGGGCGTACGTCGAACGTGTGCTCGAGCTGGCAAAGTTGCCGACGACATTCGACTTTTTGCTGACGGCTGAGGACGTGATCAACGGCAAACCCGATCCGGAAATCTACCTAACGGCCGCCAGTCGCTTTGGTGTGGCACCAACCGAGTTGGTTGTGTTGGAAGACAGCGAGATTGGTTGCCGTGCGGCCGTGGCTGCCAGAACACAGGCCGTGGCAATTCCCGGACCCCACAACGCCAATGCGCAGTACCCAAATGTCGCACTTCGCGTCGAGTCGTTGGCTGACGAATGCCTTCATCAGTATCTGGGCGTCGCAGTCGCCTGACCCAGTCTTGCTTGTAGCCCCTGCAGGCTGCTATTCTTGTGCCCAGCGTTCCCAACTCGTAGCGGTGGCGTTGGCAAGATTCTCGAGAAGGCGATTGGATTCATGCGTAATATCGTCACGTTGGTACTCGGCGGTGGCCGTGGCACTCGTCTGTTACCTCTTACCGAATACCGTTCGAAGCCTGCAGTTCCTTTGGCTGGCAAATATCGACTGATCGATATTCCACTTTCTAACTGCATTAACAGCGGCCTGAATCGCATCTTTGTTCTTACGCAGTTCATGTCGGTCAGTTTGCACCGACACATCCGGCAGTCCTACCGCTTTGA
>JAGQPK010000361.1 GCA_020426755.1 Planctomycetales bacterium | reverse complement strand
TCAGCGGCGCGTACGAATCGGCACTGGCTGGACAACGTTCGGTCGGCGAACTGACTCGGCTAATCGAACGGACGATGCCGCAGGAGCACCCCGAAGAATGCACGGGCGACGAGGCCCAAGCCGTCGCCGCCTACATCTATGATGAGTTCTATTCATTGGCGGCGCGTCAACGCAAAGGACTCGATCCGCCGCTGCACGTCGAATTGATGCGATTGACCGTCCCGCAGTACTTAAATTCCGTCGCCGACCTGCTCGCACATTTCACCCCGGAAGTCACACGGCAGCGGCGCGGGAACAAGGACGCCTCGCCTGATACCGACGGACAGCAAGAACCGGGACTGCACGCAACTTACTATCGGTCGAAAGGGATGAGCAAAGCGGATCAACTTTCGTTCGAGCGTACCGATACGCGGCTTGAATTCGACTTCCACGAGGCGGCTCCTGCAGAGGACATCCCGGTCGATCAATTCGCGATCGTTTGGACGGGAGCCATCGACGCTGCGGAAACCGGCGAGTATCAGTTCCGCATCACAACGCCCAACGGCGCGCGACTCTATCTGAACAACGATCCCGGCGAAGGCCGCGGCAAGTTACGCGATGACAGTTCTGTCGCGGGCCAAGCCGCGTTAATTGACGCCTGGGTCAGTTCGCGCAAACTGCGTACGGAATCGGCGCGCGCGTTCCTGCTAGGTGGCCGCCGGTATCCGTTGCGGGTCGAGTTCTTCAAGTATCAGGAGCCGACGGCCTCCATCAAGGTCGAATGGAAACCGCCGCACGGCACATGGACCGTGCTCAACAGCCAAGTACTCACCTCCGCCAACGTGGGCCGAACGTTCGTCGTGGAGACACCGTTTCCAGCCGACGATCGTAGTCTCGGCTACGAACGCGGCAGCGCGATTTCAAACGAATGGCTCACTGCGGTGACCAGTGCGGCCGTGGCGACTGCCGAAGAAGTCGTTAATCGCATCGACTTGTTGTCACGCGGCCTGAAGCGTCAGTCGGACGACGGGAAGGACATGAGTGAAGCGGATGCCCGAGCGAGCTTCGTCAGAGAATTCGCCAGTGTTGCCTTTCGCCGCGAACTCACGGACCAGGAGGCGAACGTTATCAAAGAACGTTTCTTTGTCGAAACGGAGTCGCCCGAAGCCGGCCTGCGTCAGGCCATCGTCTGGGTGATGTGCTCTCCCGAGTTTCTTTATACCGACTTGTGCGATCCTCAGCAGTCGCGATCCGCAACGGCGGCCGCGCAACGGATGTCGTTCGCCCTGTGGGACTCGCTGCCCAATGATCAACTTCGGGCAGCCGTCACCGGCAATCAGCTCAACACGCCAGAACAACTCGAAGCGATGGCGCGAGCGATGCTTTCCGATGCACGCACCAAGCACAAGCTGCGGAGCTTCTTCCATCACTGGTTAGAACTTGATGATCGGGACCTGTCGAAAGATCGCGAGCTCTTTCCTGAATTTGATGAACAAACGATCGCTGCCCTGCGTGAGTCGTTGGAACAGTTTTTGGATAACGTTGCGTGGAGTGACGCATCCGATTACCGCGAACTAATGGCCGCCGACTATTTGTTGCTCAACCACCGCTTGGCAGCAATGTATGGTCCCACGAATTCACTCACCGAGGACGCGGATACGGCAGGGCCTGCTGAGCAAGCGAACGCGACCGATGATGACGCATACGAGCGCGTGGTGTTTGACGATCAGCAACGCGCCGGCGTGCTGACTCACCCATATTTGCTCAGCGCCTTCGCCTACCACAACAACACCTCGCCTATTCATCGCGGAGTGTTTCTGACCCGCAACGTAGTGGGCCGCGCATTGAAGCCGCCGCCCATCGCCGTGGCATTTAAGAATGACGAGTTCGCGGCGGATCTGACGATGCGTGAAAAGATCACTCAGTTGACGAGTGACTCCGCCTGCATGGCCTGTCATTCCGTCATCAATCCGTTGGGCTTTGCGTTGGAGAACTATGACGCGGTCGGTCGCTGGCGCACCATTGAGAAGACAAAGCCGATCGATACTCACAGCGCCTACACGACAGAGAACGGCGAACGAATCGACATCGCAAACGCGCGCGACATTGCGCAGCTTGCTCTCTCCAGCGAATCGGCACATCGCGCATTCGTCGTGCAACTGTTCGAACACATGACGAAGCAAACGCCGGCTGCCTACGGGCCGAATACGGCCGAAGAATTGCGTGCAGCCTTCGAGGCCGATCAGTACAATATTCAAAACTTGATGGTGCGAATCGCAGTACTTGCGGCTGAGCAAGGCCCGGTACCGGCAGTCAATTCGACCGCAGCAACTCCATAAAGGAATTACGATTGTGAGCCATTCCAAGCGTAACCGTCGCCAGTTTCTGCGTGAGCTCGGTGTGAGTGCGGCAGCGTTGCCACTTTTGTCGGGCCTGTCGAGTTTGCAGGCGGACGAGCCCGCGGCTGGAGCTCGACGCCAGCGGTTGATCATCATGTTTTCGCCAAACGGTACACTGCCCGACGAGTTTTGGCCGGATCAGTTCGGCGACGACACGCCACTGCAGCTCAAGTCGATGCTAAGTCCGCTCGAACCCTTTCGCGAGCAGACCTTGATCCTGAAGGGCGTCAACAACAAAATTCGTGGCGACGGTGACAATCATATGCGTGGCATGTCATGTCTGCTGACCGCGACAGAGCTGAGCCCCGGCAACATCCAAGGTGGTTCCGACACTCCGGCCGGTTGGGCCAGTGGCATATCGATCGATCAAGAAATTCGCCGACACCTGCAAGCGCACGACACAACTCGCACGCGATTCGGCTCCTTGGAATTTGGTGTGGCCGTGCCGAATCGCGCCGATCCGTGGACGCGCATGTGCTACGCCGGCGCCGACAAACCCGTCGCGCCGTTGGACGATCCGCGGCAAATGTTCGACAAGCTCTATGGAGGTGCGAAAGATCGCGAAGTGCTGGCCAGTGTGCTCGATCTAATCGGCGACGACCTTCAGCGGATTCAACCACGGATCAGCGGGGCCGATCGCCGCCTGTTGGACGCTCACGTCCAGTCGATCCGTCAATTGGAACAGGACATCGCTGCCGCGGCAACACAGTCAGAACTCACTCACCCCGAGCCGGAAATCGATCCGAACATCGAACTGGTTAACGACAACACACCACAGATCAGCCGCATGCAGATCGACCTGCTGGTCAACGCACTCGCCAATGACATGACGCGTGTGGCGACTCTGCAGTTCATGCGATCTGTCGGTCAGGCGAGAATGCGTTGGCTGGAAATCGAAGAAGGACACCACTCGTTGTCTCACGAACCGGACAACAACGAAGATGCGCACGACAAACTGAAACGAATCAACAACTGGTTTGCCGGCGAACTGGCGTACCTCGCCAAACGTTTAGCGGAAACACCCGAACCGGGTCCGGGTGGCGGCAACATGCTGGATAACACGCAGATCGTATGGGTAAACGAGTTGGGCAAGGGCAACTCCCACACGCTCTCGAACATCCCCTTCCTGCTGATCGGCGGCGGGGCAGGATTTCGCACAAACCGGGCACTCGACATGGGTGACGTCGCGCACAATCGCCTCTGGATGACACTGGCTCACGCCATGGGCCACCGTGACCTGACAACGTTCGGTACCGAAAAGTTCTGCGACGGTGGAACGCTGGAGTTGAGTTGAATATCGAATGTTGAATATCGAATTTTGACGTACGCGGTTCAACATTCAATATTCAATATTCACTTGCTCGTACGCATCGCGTTCGGGCCGATCCGCACCGACGCGTACGCGATAGTGTCCTGGCGTGAAGACGGGCGGACTGAACCGATTCGATTTCGTCCTCACGGTGTACAGCGTTTCACCAGTATCCATGTTCGTCACTTGGACAACTCCCGTTTGCCCCTCGTCGAAGATCACCTCCGGCAATTTGGCGAGCGGCTTACGTCCGTCGTTGTCTTCCATGGGAATTGTGATTGGCCAACCGGGAAACTGCGCTGCGTCACCTTGCGTCGCATCGGCGAACCGCGGCCAGCATTCGAACGTGATCGTGCGACTATCTTTGCGGAAACGGACGAGACCGAAACCGTCGGCGCGTTGGCGTTCGTCGTTGATCTTCGGAGGATTGGCATAGGCGAGCATGGAGATTGGATTGCCCAGACCGTCCAGAAAATCGCCAGTCCACGGCAAGGGACTGTTCGGCACCGCGTTGGGTCCAGGCTGTTCGTCGGCCGGATGCCACCAGCGACCGTAGATTGTGTTAACTAGCGCAGGGCTAGTGAAGGCGTACGGCCCATCACCGAATTCCGCGATGCCATGCTTGACAACGACTGACAGATGTTGGTCACCACACAAGTGAACGGCTTGAACGCGGCGGATCAAGTCGAGCGCCCGGTTGCGCGGCGTTTGCGGCCAACCATTGCAATCGAGATCGGCCAGCAACCGATCGTTTGCGCCGCCATGCATGTGGACTGCGCCACAGAAAGCGGTTTGGGAGAGCACGGCCTTCATGGCAGTGCCACTCCAATCCTCGCCCCAGCGTTCCAAAAACGACTCTTGTCGCGTGCCCAACAACTCAAGCCCTGCAACATCAATCGACTTCGGATCGTACGAGGGGTCGTTGATGTGATCGGGACGCGGCCCCATTTGCGGAATCTTTCCGGCTGGCCCCGTCTTGAACTTACGGTCCTCGAGAATGGCAAAATCAATGCCGCCGACTTTCAAGCGAGTGAAGTAAACGGTGATGTCACGATCAACGGGAGTCGGATCGACCGCATCCGGCAAGTGCCAGGTTTGCTGTCGCTGGACTTGATTGACGTAGTCGACGGGATAGAAGTAGCCGCCGTCGGCGTTACCGCTCAATGTCGATTGCTTGCCATTCTCACCCCATAGATTCGGATGCCCCACATCATGGTCGTCGGGAATAGTAATCGTCGGACGATCACGCAGCACATCGCGAAACTGCAAGCCGAACTCAATCCAACCGGCGGTATGTTGTGTGTGTCGATAAGTCTGATCGCCGGCGAAGAACAGCAAATCGGGATCGAGCCGCTTCAGATTGTCAAGGATTTCAGGTCGCAGCCCGGTCGTGCGACTTGAGTTGCACGACATGCTGGCTACAACGATCTCGTTCTTCTCGATCGGATCATGCCGAATGAGCCCTGCGAACATCGCGTTCTCGCCATGCCGCACGCGATACTCAACGTCGTGTCGATTGTCCCAGGGTTCGATGCGAAAGTGCGCGCTCCAGCCAGGATATAACACTGGCGCGGTAGCAACTTCCTCCCACTGGCCGTCTCGCTTGAGGTCCAAACGAGCAATGCGCGGCTCGTCCGGCATGAGCGGAAACAGTTGCGCGGTCAGCTTGAGCACACCGTGATCGTGCGTGTAGACCGCAAAAGCGACAACGTCTTCGCGCGGCACGTTCATCGAGGGCGGTGCGTTGGCGCCCTGCGGCGCGGGCTTATCCCACCAATCGCCGACAGCGAGCCCGTCGAGATTCGGGAATTCGTCTCCGAACGGCCGCGGCGATTCGTCGGCAGCACAGCGAACGGTCGTGCTCGCCAAGAGTGGAAGCATCAGTAGCCAAATCAACGCATGTGCAGCTCGCAACATTACCACAATTCGCCTCGCAGTTTTCAACGCAGAGAAATCGTACGCGCACTATTGGACAACGAGCGGCCATGAGAATCAACGGAGTGCCATTGGGCTAACGTCAAATGGCACTCCGTTGAATTCCAAGTGTGCCGATCCCCCTCCCGCAATTGACTCTCAACTGCCTTAAGACGCGCAGTACGGGAGGGGATTCAGGGGGAGGGCGACAGATACTGAGG
>JAGQPK010000360.1 GCA_020426755.1 Planctomycetales bacterium | reverse complement strand
AGATCAGACTGATCTGTCAGATCCGTCCGATCCGTCGACTATCTGTCAGATCAGACCGATCAGTCAGATCAGTCAGATCAGTCAGATCAGTCGCGGCGCCGTCCGTTTGATTCTCAGCGCCGTCTAGTTGTCGGCTGCCGGCGACGTGGAAGCAGCGAAGAAACCGCGGCTGGCGCCTTTCGGCGAACGACTTCGCCACCTCGCGATCCAATACTCTTCAAGATTCAACATTCAACATTCAAAAAAAAGAGCGTCACTCCCGCAGCGAGTGTGACGCTCTTCGATCGGCCGCGGCCGTTAACAGTTATCAATTGCGGCGTTGCCGAGCAACGCGACGTTATCGGTTAGGCAAAACCTGCCGCCGACGGTGCTCAGTTGCTTATGAGCAGCCCATGCTGTTGCCGCAGTTGTGGCACAGGTAGCAGTTGCCGTTACGAACGGTAATGGCACCGCAGTTATCGCAACTGGGGGCATCGCTTTGGAAACGAGCGAACTGGTCGTTGCGATCCATTGACGACTCGCCTGCCACCGGCTCACGCATCCGCGCGCCGGCTCGATCCAACAGGTCAGCTTGCGAAGACGAATCACTGCTGCCGTTGCTGCTGGCTGCCTTGCCATTGCTGGCAGGAGCGTCGGCAGTCGACGGTGCCGATGATGCGGAACCAACGGCTGCTTTGGCAATCGCCTTCGCCGGCACGGAAACGACGTCGGCCTTCGAACTGGACACAGCGACACCGAGTGTGGCTTCACGGAAGCCCGGGATGAACGACAGGCCCAACCAGCGGAAGATATAGTCGACCAAGCTCTTCGCAATGCGAATGTCCGGGTTCGTGGTGTAGCCCATCGGCTCGAACCGCGTATGCGAGAACTTATTGACGAGCACTTCCAACGGCACGCCGTACTGCAAGCTCATGGAGACCGCAGTGCCGAAGCTGTCCATCAAGCCGCCGATAGTGCTACCTTCCTTGGCCATCGTGATGAACAGTTCGCCGGGGCGACCATCATCGTACAGCCCGACGGTGATATAGCCTTCGTGCCCGCTGACGTTGAACTTGTGAGTGACCGACTGGCGTGTATCGGGGAGTCGTTCGCGGCGTGGACGGCGGCCGCCGTCCTGCTGCTTGGCAGCCTTGTCGCCTTCCGTGGAAGTCGACAGCGGCTGGCTTTGCTTCGAACCGTCACGGTAAATGGCCAAGGCCTTAAGCCCCAGCTCCCACCCCCAACGATAAGCTTCCGCGATATCGTCCGGAGTCGATTCGGCCGGCATGTTGACCGTCTTGGAAATCGCACCCGAGAGGAACGGTTGAGCCGCTGCCATCATCGAGACGTGAGCTTGCCAGAGAATGCTCCGTTCCCCGCTGGCCGGCTTGAACGCACAATCAAAGACGCTCAAGTCATCATCGTGGAGATGCGGTGCACCTTCGATCGTGTCATTGTCTTCGATGTACTTGCAGATCTCAGCAACCTGTTCCGGAGTGTAACCCAGCGTTCGCAAGGCCAACGATACGGTGCGGTTGATGATCTTCAACATGCCACCGCCGGCCAATTGCTTGTACTTGACGAGCGCGATGTCCGGTTCAATGCCCGTCGTGTCGCAATCCATCATGAAGCTGATCGTGCCGGTCGGAGCCAACACCGTCGCCTGCGCGTTGCGGAAGCCGCTTTCACGGCCAGCCGCCAAGACATCATCCCACAGATCACGTGCGGCTGACTTGAGATAGCCTGGGCCCGCGTCATGAATCTGTTCGACCGCCTGACGGTGCATGTGCATGACCTTCATGAACGGCTCGCGATTGTCGTCATAACCTTCGAACGTGCCGACGGCCCCAGCCAATTCCGAGCTGGCCAAGTTCGCGGCACCATGCAACAAAGCGGTGATCGATCCGCACAGGCCACGAGCCGCATCCGAGTCATACGCCAAACCGCTGGACATCAGCAGGCTGCCCAAGTTCGAGTAGCCCAGTCCGAGCGGACGATAGCGATGGCTGTTCACAGCGATGCGATCCGTCGGATAGCTGGCGTGATCAACCAGGATCTCTTGAGCCACAAAGAACAACCGGCAAGCGGCGCGGAAACCTTCGTGATCGAAATCGCCGTTCTCGCGACGGAACTTCATCAAATTGATGCTCGCCAAATTGCAGGCCGTGTTATCGAGGAACATGTATTCCGAACACGGATTGCTGGCATTGATGCGGCCCGAATTCGGGCACGTGTGCCAACGATTGATCGTCGTGTCATACTGCACGCCAGGATCGCCGCAGTGCCAAGCACATTCGGCCATCCGTTGCAGCAGATCCGCCGCGCGGAAGCGCGGCCCTTCGCGACCAGGATCGGTCACCCAGTGCGTCGACCACTCCTGCTTCTGTTCACACGCATTCATGAACTCATCGGTCACACGCACCGACAAATTGGCGTTCTGGAACAGAATCGAGCTGTAAGCTTCGCCATTGAAATTCGCTTCGTAACCGCCCTTCTCAATCAAGCAGTGAGCCTTCTGCTCTTCCTTATGCTTGCACTCGATGAATTCCAAAATGTCAGGATGCCAAATCTTCAGCGACTGCATCTTGGCCGCCCGACGCGTCTTGCCGCCCGACTTCACGACCGCAGCAATCTGATCGTAAACTCGCATGAACGACAGCGGACCTGATGGACGACCACCACCCGACAGCTTCTCGCGATGCGAACGGATCGTCGACAAGTCGGTTCCCGTACCCGAACCGAACTTGAACAACATCGCCTCGCTGGTCGCCAGACGCATGATGTCTTCCATGTTGTCTTCGACGCTCTGAATGAAGCACGCCGAAGCCTGTGGGTATTCGTACGGATTCTCGGGCTGATAGGCCTCCTTCGTCGCAGAATCATAGTGCCAGTTGCACTTCGCACCGCTCACGCCGTACTGATGATGGAGCCCCACGTTGAACCATACGGGAGAATTGAACGAGCCGTATTGATGCAGGCAAAGCCACGTCAGGTCGCGATAAAAACGCTCGCCATCCGCCGCCGACGCAAAGTAACCATCCTGCGTACCCCAGTCGGCAATCGTGCGCGTCACGCGATGAATCAACTGACGGACACTGTTCTCACGTTCCTCTGTGCCGTTCTCACCGTAAAAGTACTTGCTGACGACCACGTTCGTCGCCAATTGGCTCCACGACTTGGGAATCTCGCAATTGGTCTGCTCGAATAAGACTTCGCCGTTCTCGCCCTTGATCGCCGCCGAACGACCTTCCCACTCCACCGTGTCAAACGGATCGCCCACCCCTACCGGGCAGAACTGAGGCTCAATCCGCAATCCGGCTGCATTCTTGGTGGCGCTTTTCTGAGATGGGGAACGATGCTGCTTCATGGATTGGCCTAGGTTCGCTGTCGCCATCCTGAGCTCCTTCTGGTTGAGAGATGAGTGTCCGTTCACAGTGTACAGAGGTACACCAATTGTCGTCGACTAGCGGCTCCGAAGAAAGCCCACTTCACGCCCCATGCCTCATCGGCTGCTCAGAAGGGTTTCTTCACCGTTTTGCCACTAGATATTGTAGCGTTGCCAACAACAACCACAACATTTAGATCGAGAGAGCGATTTTACGAGAGAGACGAGCCGCGTCAATGACCTTTTTCAACTTTGACGCAAGTCGTTATTTAGAAGGAACTTAGAAGTTCGTGTTCAGAAGCTGCTAGCATATCATGAACGCCCCGTGATGACAATCCCAGTTAGCGCGAGCACCCGCTAGGACTTCCGCATGATAGTCGCTGAATTCTGAATATTGAAGCACGTCCCGTGACAACCGTGGCTAGCGCCAATGACACTCCGTTTGAGTTTCGATGCGGAGCGCAAACACGCCGCAGCAGTCGCGTCCACGAGCGACCAGAAAGCGATTGAGGAATGATGATTGTTGAGTTTTGATTTTTGAACGAGAGAGAAAGAGCCAAGTAGTGCCATTATGCTAGCGCCTTTCCGCCAACTTGGCGGTGTGTGACGTTCTCATAACCGGCCCGCCGGAAGGCTGAACGACGAGCGTGCAATCGCGCGTGGAGACCGCCCGCCGTTGCAACCGATATTTTCCCTAGTCTCGACCGCGCCCCGTTCTGGGCCGATCCGTAACGTCACCGCAACTGCCTAAGTCGCCCGTCTCCTGAGACTCGCTTCTCAGGACCAATCGGCGAAACAATCGAGGACCGCGATCTGTGATTCGCGCTGCGCAACTGCTGCTGCTGCTGATGATGATGGCTTGCTCGCAACTGCCAGCGGGTGAGCCAGCATTTGACGTCCAGGCAGCTTGGTCGCAACCCGTCGAGCACGAGCACGAGCAGGTGCACGAGCAGGTGCACGAGCACGAGCAGGTGCACGAGCAGGAGCAGGTGCAGGAGCAGGAGTGCAGCGACGCAAATGCCAACGAGGCGTCGGAGACTCAAGCGTCCGAGCGGCCCGTGATCTTCGACGAGCAAATTGCAGTGGCAGGTTATGGGACCGGGGGCACAGCGACCGTCGATGACGACTTGGCGGCTGTGGTGCAGCAAGAGGTCAGCCAGCTCGTGTGGCGGAAGGGTGATATTCGCGTTACGCCCTATGGCATTCTTTGGACTGACGCGATCTTGTCAACGAACCGCACATTCCCTGGCAACTTCATCTTGTATGCCGAGTCGAGCGCAACGCAGGGCGAGAACACGTTCGAAATTGATGCACGTCGCAGTCGCGTCGGCATTGATATCGCTGGCCCTACCTACGATTATCTGGGCGGCCTTACCAGCGCGGGCAAAGTCGAGATTGATTTTCTGGGTGGCTTTGTTAATCCGAACACCACCGATTTGAGGCTCCGGCACGCGTACTGGGAAGCGACGAACGATGAGTATCGTTTGTTAGTCGGACAAACTTGGGACGTCGTATCGCCGCTCCGCCCCAACACGGTCAACTTCTCCGTGAACTGGGCGGCAGGTAATATTGGCTTTCGCCGGACACAGTTTCGCAGCGAACGCACTTTTGCTTTGGACAGCGGCAACGTCATCATCCAAAGTGCGATCGCACAGACGATTGTGCCCGATCTTACCGGCGGGACGTTGGCCGCGGGTGTGGTACGCGAAAGTGGCGGCTGGCCGATGTTGCAGGGACGAGTGGCGTGGACGCAAGCTACCCACGCGAGTTCCCAGGATCCTATTGCCGTGGGCTTCTCCGGACACCTCGGTGAAACCGGCTTCGATTTCACGCAAACTGGCCCCGGCCCGGCACAGTTGCCGCCACAACTCGACGCCCGGATTCGCAGCTGGTCAGCCAACGCGGATTGGATCGTGCCGCTTTCGAAACGGGCACGGGTGACCGGTGAATTCTTCGTCGGCGAGAATCTCAGTAACCTGCTGGGCGGCATTAATCAGGGAGTCTGTCCCTGCCTGCGCACGCCGATCGGGTCTACTGGTGGCTGGATTGAATTGGCCTACGACTGGACGCCCGACCTGCACTCACACGTTGGCTTTGGCATCGACGACCCGAACAACCAAGACAGCCTGATTGGGCGTTCGCGCAACCAGGTGATCTACACCAACCTGTTTGTCGATCTAACTCGACATCTGAAAACGGGCCTCGAAGTGAGCGTGTGGGAAACGCAATACCACAACCTGACGCTCAACGATCCAAACCCTGCGCTGTGGATCGATGGCCCCACGACACCAGGCGAAGCGGTCACAGTGGATCTGACGGTCCAATATCATTTCTAGGCAATCGCTTTTCGCGGCACTCAACTGAAAGCCAGCGAGCAACGCGAGTAAGTCCGCCGCAAGGCGCCAACCGCGATGCCTCGTTCGCCGAAAAGCGCCAGCCCGCTGGCACTCAGTTGAGATAACAGGGAATCGGC
>JAGQPK010000035.1 GCA_020426755.1 Planctomycetales bacterium | reverse complement strand
CGCGACGCGGTGATAGCAAACATGTGTGGTACGATGAGCTCCCTGGCCCCCTCCCGGTATTGCGTTACGCGAAGTGGAGGCCGTCGACGGGAGGGGGAACTACTGCATGGAGACCACTGCTTGGAGAAGAAACTGCGTAGGATCACGCGCGGCCACTAGGCCTTCAGTTTCTCAATATCCGCCAGCAGCGTTTTGATTTCGTTTTCAATTCGCTGAGCTTCGCCCGGTTCATCTTCCTGTTGACGCGCCCCGGCGAGTTGCAACTGCAACTTCTGAATCCGTTGCCGCAGCACCTCAATCTTCTTCTTGGCTTTCTTGTCCATCGCTGGTCCTTCTGTGGCGTAATGCAGCAAATTGTCGGCCTAGCGGCCATTCCTAACGCGATCCCTGCCCAGCGATGCGAAATGCACGACCACGCCTACGCAATCAACTCCTCGACAATGCGACACGGCAATACGCCGGTCAGCCTGGAGTCGAGTCCTTGGTACTTGTAGGTGAAGCGTTCGTGATCGTAACCAAGCAACTTCATGACGGTAGCGTGGAAATCGCGAATGTGGACAGGGTTCTCGACGATATTGTACGAGAAGTCGTCCGTCGCGCCATAGATGGTCCCACCTTTCGCGCCGCCGCCGGCCATCCACATGGTAAAGCAGCGAGGATGGTGATCGCGACCGTAGTTGTCGTGAGACAAACCGCCCTGCGAATAGATCGTGCGTCCGAACTCGCCGCCCCAAATCACTAGGGTATCGTCTAACATGCCGCGCTGTTTCAAATCTTGAATCAGGCCATAGCACGGTTGATCCACGTCACGGCACTGATCCGGCAAGCGACCAGCTACGTTCGCATGCGTGTCCCAGTTGTTATGGTAGATCTGCACGAAACGCACACCGCGCTCGACCATCCGCCTTGCCAGTAATGCCGTGTTGGCGAATGTGCCGGGTACCTTAGCTTGATCGCCGTAGAGCTGGAACGTGGCGTCCGACTCGGTACTCAAATCCGTCAACTCCGGAACGCTGGCCTGCATGCGGAACGCCAACTCGTACTGCTGGATACGAGTGTGGGTCTCCGGATCACCGACGGCTTGGTAGTTGAGTTCGTTAAGCGCCTTCAACCCATCCAAGGTGTTACGGCGCACTTGCTGAGTGACACCGGGCGGATTGTTGATAAACAGGATCGGATCACCCGCCGTGCGGAACTGCGTCGCGGCATGTTCACCCGACAAGTAACCTGACGACCAGAGGCGCGCCGAGATCGCTTGGACCTGCTCGGTATTCGACGAGCGGGCCACCATCACGACGAAGGTAGGCAGGTTATGGTTTAGTGAACCAAGTCCATACGAAGCCCAGGCGCCCAGACAGGGACGACCGGTCACTTGATTGCCGGTTTGGATGTAGCTGATGGCCGGCTCGTGATTGATCGCTTCCGTGTGCATACTACGGATGAAGGCGACGTCGTCGACCATCTTGCGCATATTCGGCAGCAACTCCGACACCCACATGCCGCACTCACCCGCTTGTTCGAATTTGTACTTCGAGGGCGCAATCGGAAACCGTGCCTGCCCGGAAGTCATTGTGGTGAGCCGCTGGCCCATTCGCACTGTTTCGGGCAGGTCCTTGTCGAACCATTCGTTCATTACCGGCTTGTAGTCGTACAAATCCAGTTGCGAAGGTCCGCCCACCATATGCAGGTAGATCACTTGTTTGGCGCGTGCCGGAAAATGAATCGGCACAGCGCCGGTCGCCCCGTGGCTTTCGCCGGGCACTGATGAGCCGGCGTGCGCGGAGTCACGAAACACGACGTCCCCCATCAGGGACGCCATCGCCGCCGTGCCCAACAGGTTCTTGCCCTGCGAGAAAAAATGACGACGAGTAATATTACGAATGAATTCTGATTGCATGGTTGAGTCCTACTTATTCAGGAATTCATCGAGATTCATCAGTTCGTTGGCCAACATGGTCCAAGCCGCGAGTTCACTGACCTGGAATCGCTCAGGAGTCGGCGATTCGCCCACGGTCAACAGTTCCTGTGCATCACCCGCATGCCGCGTGTAGTGAGCCAATAGCTGAGCGAATGAGTTCTCGATGATTTGCAGTTCGTCGGAACGAAAGTCACGCGATAGTAGGCGCTGTCCCATGAACTGGACGCGTCCCTCAAACGAGTCGGCACCGTCGATGGCATGCATCGCCAAATGTCGCGCCGCCTCCACAAATTGTTCGTCGTTCAGTGTGCAGAGAGCCTGTAGTGGCGTATTCGTGCGTTCGCGCCGCACCACGCAGATCTCGCGATTGGGTGCGTTGAAGATATCCATCGCGGCCGGTGGTGCCATGCGTTTCACAAAGGTGTAGAGGCTGCGACGATACAGTGACTCGCCTGTGTCAGGCGTGTAGCTGCGCGTGTTGCTGACGTTCATCGCGATCGCTTCCCAAACACCCGGTGGCTGGTACGGCTTCACGCTGGGGCCGCCGATCCGTTTGACCAACAACCCGCTGACTGACAAAGCACTGTCACGCACGAGTTCTGCATCCATCCGAAAGCGAGGGCCGCGCGAGAGATAACGGTTTTCCGGATCGCGTTCGACCTTCTCAGGCGTCGCTGCCGCCGACTGCCGATATGTCGCCGACATGACCATCAGCTTGAAGAGCTGCTTCACATCCCAACCGCTCTCGCGAAACTCGATCGCCAACCAATCTAACAACTCCGGATTGACGGGCAGATCACCAGAAACTCCAAAGTCCCCCGTCGACTTAACGATTCCGGTACCGAAAACTTCCTGCCAAAAGCGATTGACAGTGACGCGCGCCGTCAGCGGATGATCCGGCAGCAACAGCCAGCGGGCCAAACCCAGGCGATTGCGAGGAAACTCATCGGGGAACGCAGGCAACACCTTGGGCGTGCTCGGCGAGACTTGATCGCGACGCTGATCGTATTCGCCTCGATAGAGCACAAACGCAGTCGGATCTTCCGGCTTCTCCTGCATCACATGAGCGATGGTGCCACGAGCGCTGATGGCGGCTTTTTCCGCTTCCAGCTCCTGCAACGCCGTCGCCCGCGTTTGATATTCACCGTCAAGTGTCGCTAGCCAAAATTCAAACAGCTCATTTGTTTCCGCTTCATTGCGTTCTGCGGCAGGCTTGGCGAGCAGCGTCTCGACACGTGTGGTCCGCGCCAAACTGGAGACTTCGCCGGCAGCTAACGCTCGTCGATATAGACGCAGGTCGCGTACTTCACCCGTGAACGCATCCGACGACTCGCGCTGGCCAATCTTGAAGCTGACGGAAGTCTGAATGGAGCCTGTCAGCTTGTTGTTCTCGACGTTCTTTGCTTGTTCCACACCGTCGTAGTAAATGTGCACACCAGCGGCTTTGCTCGAGCCGTCATATGTCATGCACACGTGCACCCATTGATTGGCGGGAACCTGCTCGCGCCCCACAACCTTCAGAGCATTGTCCGGCCAAGCGTCAATAATATGCGTGCCGATGCGGCGCGCTTGCAGCCACAAGTCCCAACCGCGAAAACGATTGCCTGTGTCCATCCGAGCGCAGATCGCACCGGTGCCGTCGTTGGCGGGCACCTTGATCCACGCCGAGCAAGTAAAGGCTTGATCGCTGGCGAAGTTTGCGGCGTCGGTGATGCTGAGTGCTTCACCTTGTACCTGCAGGGCCGGCTGCTCCGCAATAAACCGCCCTGCCCACTTTGATGACTTGCCTAGTGCATACTCAACACACTGATCATCGACGCATACCTTGACCGTTTCCCCAGTGCCTTCGTCGAGCTTCGCTTCCAAGTGAAGCGAAGCACGTGACACTGCCGGCCCTAGCGACTCAATCGCCGCCGTGCTGGCCCAAGCCGTAAACGCCTCGCGACCTTCCGCTCGACGCGCGGCCACTTGCGACTTGGCCTGCTCAATCAACGCGGGTAATTGGCCCCAACGCTCGCGATCCGTAGCCAACGGTACCGTAACGATCGGCGGCGTGTCTTTGACGTTGCCGTCCCGCACGGGTTGCGTCGTGTTGTTGAAGAAGGCAGTAAGTTCGTAGAACTCTTGTTGGCTGAGCGGATCGAATTTGTGGCTATGGCAAACCGCACAGCCGGCAGTCAGGCCCATCCACACAAGCGACGTCGTTTCGGTGCGGTCCCGCGCGTAGAGCACCTTGTACTCCTCGTCGATGATCCCGCCCTCATTGGTCGTCATGTTACAACGATTGAAGCCGGAACCGATACGTTGATCGAGCGTGCAGTCCGGCAACAAATCACCAGCCAAGTTTTCGATCGTGAACTGATCGAAAGGCATGTTTTGTTGAAATGCCTTGATCACCCAATCGCGATACGACCACATCTCGCGGAAGTTGTCGAAGTGGATGCCGTGAGTATCTGCATAGCGAGCATAATCGAGCCAATACCGGGCACGATGCTCACCCCATTGGGCTGTGTCGAGCAACGCATCCACGTATTTCTCATAAGCGTCCGCGGACTGATCGTTCACAAAGGCTTCCACGTCCGCAGGATTCGGCGGCAGACCGGTCAGGTCCAACGAGACGCGGCGAGCCAACGTGCGTCGATCTGCTTCGTCAGCCGGCTTAAGCTTCAGTGCGTCGAGCTTGGCCAACACAAAGGCATCGATTGGATTGCGGACCCAGGCCGGTTGGCTTACCTGGGGAATCGCGGGACGCACGGGAGCAATCAACGACCAGTGCAGTTGGTACTCGGCTCCCTGAGCGATCCAGCGTTTAAGCACGTCACGTTGCCGCGCGGAGAGCGTTTTCTTCGTTTCCGGCGGTGGCATGGCTTCGTCCGGATCGTCGCTCAGGACGCGACGCAGCAACTCGCTGCCATCCGGATCGCTAGGCACCAGCGCCCCATGCTCGATCGCCGCATCCCGCTGATCCAGTCGTAAGTCCGCTTTGCGTGAGGCACTATCAGGGCCGTGGCAGGCGAAGCAGGCATCCGCCAGGATCGGTCGAATGTCGCGGTTGTATTCGAGCGTCTCGGGAACATCCGGCGCTGCCGTGATCGCCGGCGCAGCAGTCGCCGATGATTGCTCCTGTTCCGCCAAGCAGAAGTGCGTGGCCGCTGTGAATACCACGCCGAACAGCACGGTCAGCCAAGTCCACGGTGTAGTGAACGTCTTCATCGGACATCCTCAACTGCATAGCAAGCAGTGTGAAAGTTGATGTAAGGGGAGGGAATCTAAGGCGGGAAAGTAGACCCGCATTATAAGAGAAATGCGGCCGCCTGTCGAATTGTTCCGGCCCCCTAGAATCGTCGGGTGTGTGCGACAGAATGTTTTGGAGTGCGATCGCGCAGCTATCGCTTTACCCGAGCGCCCGTCGTGTCGAAGCCGTTGGAATCATGACGTTTAGCGCCGACGAACATGGATGTCGTCCAAAAGTCAGGCCCCTGCTTGGTGTTGGAGTGACAGCGCTAATTCGAAACGTTTAGCTTCGTTCATAAGCGGCAGCTGCGCGGCCGCACTCCACATGACCTCCAACGCCAGCGAACGAATCATTAACCGCCTTGCCGTGAACTCGCAAGCCTAGTCTTCCAGCACTTCGGCTTCGCGCGTCTTCGCCATTTCGTTGACGTGCGCTTCGAACTTCTTCGTCAGTTCTTGCACTTCTTCCTTGGCACCGTCACGCTCATCTTCGCTGAGTGTCTTGTCCTTCTCGGCGGCGTCAGCGGCCTTGTTGGCATCGCGTCGCACGTTGCGGATCGACACCTTCGCCTCTTCCGCCAATTCCTTGATACGTGCGACCATTTTGCGACGGACTTCGGTCGAGAGCGGCGGGATGTTGATCCGGACGACGCGACCGTCGCTGGACGGATTGAAACCCAGGTCGCTGGCAATGATCGCCTTTTCGATATCCTTGATGGTGGTCGTGTCGTAAGGGCGAATCACGATCTGCGTCGGCTCAGGAGCGCCCACCGAAGCAATCTGTTTGATTGGCGTCGGCGAACCGTAGACCTCGACCCGTAACGAATCGACAAGTCCGGGGTTGGCTCGTCCAGTTCGTATGCCCGAGAGGCTCTTCTTCAGAATCTCGACAGCCTTTTCCATCCGCTCTTCGGCATCAAGTAGGATCTCATCCGCGCTCATCACTTGACTCGATTCTCAATTCTCTAGAGTGGCGACCGTTGTGTGCGCGTGCACGGTTGATCAATGCGTGCACACGTCCCGATATGATACGAACGGCAACAGGCAAATCCGCTTGCCACCGCCAGTGCAGCGGGTGACCGTTGATTTAGGTCACCGGTGTCCGTTTCTCGCTGGAGATGTACGTGCCGATCGTCTCGCCCTGTACAGCTCGTTGAATGTTTCCGTTCTTCTTGTAGTTGAAAACCAGCAACGGCATGCCGTGCTCCATGCACTGCGTGATCGCCGTGTGATCCATGACACGTAGATTTTTTTCCAGCACCGTGCTGTAGTCCAGCTCACGATACAGCACAGCGTGCGGATTGCGTTCGGGGTCATCCGTAAACACGCCGTCAACACGCGTGGCCTTGAATACGATGTTCGCTTCAAGTTCCAAAGCACGTTGTGCGGCCGCGGTATCGGTAGTGACAAACGGACTGCCGGTCCCGGCAGCCAAAATCACGATGCGGCCTTTTTCGAGATGACGATGAGCGCGACGACGGATGTAGGGCTCAGCAACCCCATCCATTTTCACTGCCGTCATCAAACGGGTGGTACATTCGACCGACTCAAGTGCGTCTTGCAGAGCGAGGCCGTTAATGACGGTTGCCAACATGCCCATGTAGTGAGCCGTCGCTTCCTGAATGCTGGCGTTGATCCCCTTGAACTGGCCGCCGCGCAAGATGTTTCCACCGCCGATCACCACGGCAATCTGGCAACCAAGCCGTTGAGCATCGCGGATCTGTGTCGCGATATGAATCACCTCGTCCATCGAGATGCCACGCTCACCAGCGGGTGCGAAGCTTTCGCCGGACAACTTGAGAACAACGCGTTTGAAGCGAGGGCGGGGCGAGTCAGCGGAAGATTGTGTCACCAGCGAGATTCCTACGGGAGTAATACGTGCGTGAATCGTCCCGACGCGTCACGTGCTCGTGTCGGTTTCTTTTCAACTGCCTTGTCACGACTGGACCTAGTTCGCCAACACGCGCGAGCGCCGGTATCTAAGCAGCGCAATCCGCAGCCAGCGAAACTCGAAGCTGAGTCGTGACAATTCTCTAGATTATGGCGACGCAAACGCAATCGCGAAAGCCGCCAAAAGAAAACAGGCTCGGAATCCTGCAGTAGGACACGAGCCTGTCAAGGTAAAACATGTCGTTAATCGTTCGGCGCAACGCGTCTGTAGATCGCCGCAACGCGTTTGCGTCGGTTCTGCCCCGGCGTCAACGCATCCAGTACCGAGAACCGCGGCTCGCGCCCAATAGCACTCAGTTGACACTTCGGGATACAAGACAGGCAGTTCCCCCTCCCGTCGATGGCATCCACTTCGCGCAACGCAATACGGGGAGCGGGCCAGGGGGAGGGAACCACAACGGACGCTGCGTCACGTAATCAAATCTGCTTCAAGTCAAAATAACTCGTCGCGAGCGGAGAAGGCTTCTGTGCCGCTAACAACTCCGTGACTATCGCCCTCCCCCTGAATCCCCCTCCCGGACTGCGCGATTCAAGGCAGTGGAGAGTTCATTGCGGGAGGGGGGACGGCGCGCGTGGTGCTCAACTGAGTGCCATTGGGCTAGCGCCTTTCGGCGAACTGGCAATCATCCACAGTTCGCCGCAAAGGACTTCGCCGGAGCCCAGACGCTTAACCCATCAGTTCCCAGTGCGTGAACGACACGATATTCAAGCCTTTCGACTTCGCGTATGCGCCGACGGTTTGCTTGTCGTCCTTCACGAATGGCTGCTCCAACAGCACGGATTCCGCGTAGAAGTTTCGCATGCGGCCCTCGACCATCTTTTCGATGATATTCTCGGGCTTGCCTTCTGCGCGAGCGGCTTCCGTGAGCACATCACGTTCGCGGGCGACGATCGCCGGATCCAGTTCGGCGACGGTGAGTGCTTGGGGACGCATCGCCGCCACGTGCATGCAAATGTCCTTGGCGGCGTCAGCGTCACTGCCTTCGACTTGCAACAACACACCGGAGACAGTGCCTGCATTGTGCGAATAACCACCGCACGTGCCGTCATAACGCTGCATGCGACCGATGTTGAACACTTCACGAATGCGGTTGAACATGTCATCCTTCACTTCGCGAAGCGTCATGCCGGGCTTGCTGGGCGATGGTTGGTCGAGCAATTCTTCGGCTGTCGCGGCCCCCGGGCCGGTCGCCAGTTGCTTCGCCAAATCGTTGGCCAACGTGATGAATTCGTCGGAACCAGCGACCGGAGCGCTTTCGCACTTCAGTTCGACCATGGCACCCTTCGGCGTCTGCATGTCGGCGAAGAGGCCCATGCGGCCGAAAGCCGTCTCGCGCCCTGCGCGCTTTTCCATCGTCTTCAGGCCCTGCTTACGGAGCCAGTCGATCGCGGTTTCCGTATCGCCGTTGCATTCCGTGAGCGCTTTCTTGCAGTCCATCATCGGCAATCCGGTCCGCTCTCGCAGCGATTTGACCGCGGCTGCTGTGATTTCTGCCATGTCTTATTTCTCCCAGTTGGATGTCTGTATCAATACAAAAGAACTAGCTGCCAATGACGCTCTGGCCGCCTCCCCGAAACAGACAATGTCGTCGGGGTGCGGGTTCTCAATCGAGCAGAAAGTCAGCACAATTTTGCGCGAGTAGCTCCGGCCGGCAGCCGGCAGTTCTCTTCAATCGTCCCCAGGCGGGGCACTTAATGCCCTTCGCCCAAAGACGAGACTACTGGCGCTAGTGGCAGCCGGTCGGCTGGTAGTCGGCAACCGACTTATTCAGCCGATGCCACTTCCGGCTTGTCACCGGCGTCCTTGTCGACGACCTGCGCTGGCGCGGGTGCCGCGACACCTTCCTTACCGGCAGGCGATTCGGATCGACCCGCGTTGATCGAGTTCACGACCAACGACACAATCAGCTCGATCGAACGAATACCGTCGTCGTTGCCCGGAATCGGCAGATCGACCATGTCCGGATCGCAATCGGTATCGATCAACGCCAACGTCGTGATGCCCAACTTCTGAGCCTCGCGAACCGCGTTCTTTTCCTTCTTCGGGTCGACGACGAACAGGCACTCTGGCAACCGGTTCATCGATCGCATACCGTTCAGGTTGCGGTACATCTTGCGATACTCACGATTGAGTGACGACTGCATCTTCTTCGAGTACGTCGAGATCTCGTCGCTCTTCAGGATCGACTCGAGCTCTTCCAAGCGAGTCAATCGGCTACGAATCGTACGGAAGTTGGTGAGCGTACCACCGAGCCAGCGGTCGTTCACATACGGCATGTTGCCGCGAGACACTTCACGCTCGATCGTCTCACCTGCCTGACGCTTAGTTCCCACGAACAGAATTTGGCCGTTGCGTGAGGCGACTTGGCGGACGAACTTTTGGGCGCGAAGCAGACCCTTGATCGTCTCCCGGATGTCGATGATATGAATCAGGTTCTTACGGGCATAAATGTAGGGGGCCATCTTGGGGTTCCAACGACTGGCCCGGTGCCCGAAATGCACACCCGCTTCAATCAACTGCTTCGCCAACGAATCCGCCACGCAGCATCTCCTGTAACAGTAGTTTTAATGTGACTCTTGCACGTCTTTTTCGTACTAAAGACGTTAGGGCGGCCCAGACAACCTGTGTTCGTATCCCTGCCCTGAATGCGTCGCTCGGGCAATCCAAAGCCAGTGGGTCGAACCCGGTAGGCCAAGATTGACGAGTATCGTCGCTGGGAGGGGTCTGGTCGGAACATTTCTTGGCGGGACGGGTGACCTAAGACACACCTTCCCCACCGTCGAGATCGTTCCGTTAACAAACTCGCGATCCTAGCAGTTCGGGCAAGGTGGGTCAATCGGTCGAAACGTCGTTTCCCTGCCCCCAAGACCCCGCCGGGAGAGGGTTCCAGTGTTGAATTTGATTGTCAGTTGACGCGGACGCGGATAGCATGAGTCAATGTCCGCTCTGTGCCGGCGGGTTCCCGTATCGGCTCGCGGACTGTGATTAGGTCACGCTCACCACTAATCAGCGCCCCAGCGGAACCAACCGCGACCAACTCGCAAACTCGCCGGCACACACCCTAGACACGCGAAAACACCCAAACACACAGGAAAGCCAGCTCGCACCATGCAGAACTGTCCGCGACAACAACTGGGCTGGCTGTTTTGCTTGACGGTCGTGGCCATGGGTCACGCGCCACAGGCAGCGACCGCCGTCGTCGTGGGAACCACCCTCGGAAACACCACAGCTCCCGCAGACGATCCGGGCTGGGCGAACGTCGGCATTTTGAAAACGGCATCGGCAGTCTATCTGGGGGATCGCTGGGTGCTGACCGCCGGACACGTGGGTGGTGGCGCAGTCACCTTTCCTGGAATTGGAACATTCGCGAGTGCGTCGGGCACCGCGATTCAGCTGTCGAATCCCGACCCCACGTTGACCAAGCCCGCAGATCTGCTGCTATTTCAACTGACGCAGGATCCAGGGTTGCCCCCAATTCAACTAAGCTCCGTAACTCCCTCAGTCGGCGATGAAGTGCTGGTAATCGGCAACGGCGTCAATCGCGCCGACGAGCAAACTCAGTGGAACGTGAGCCAACGCGGCGCCGTTTGGACTTGGTCGGAAACATCCGGCACAGGCGATTATCAAGGTTTTAAGACGACCGGTACCCCCACGAAGCGTTGGGGCACGAACTTGGTCGAGGACGACGAAACGTTTTTCAACGAGTTCGATCCAGATATCACGACAACCTTGGAGCAGACGACCAGCGACACGGTCACCTTTATTACCGAGTTCGACTTGGACGGGTCGCAGTCTGATGACACCGTAACGACCGTCGGTGGCTCGACGGCAACCGCCTATGAATCTCAAGCAGTAGTGCTTGATTCGGGTGGCGCTGTGTTCGTTAAACGCGATGATCAATGGCTGCTGGCCGGTATTACTCTGGCTGTCGAAGGACATCGCAACCAGCCGGACGCGACGACAACCGCCATCTACGGTGACACGACTTACTATGCTGATCTGGCGACCTATTTGAGCCAGATCCAAACGAAGACCCTCTACGGTGACTTCAATGGTGATCTTGAACTGACCGTCGATGACCTGGACACGCTTGGACGTGCAATCAGCCTATCCCTCGACGATCCCCGGTTTGACCTCGATCGAGACGGCAAACTGACGTCCACCGACTACGGTCAGTGGGTCAAGAACGTCTACCGTACCTACGTGGGCGACTCGAATCTGGACGGCGAATTCAACTCGGCCGACCTGATCCTGGTCCTGCAGGGCGGTCAGTACGAAGACAACATCGAGGGAAATTCGAACTGGGCGACCGGCGACTGGGATGGCGATCGGGAGTTCACAACGCGGGATTTGGTCGCCGCACTATCAGACGGCGGATACGACCAAGGTCCACACTCCGGCTTTGCGGCCGAGACATCACTACGGATCGGCCGTGCAGTGCCGGAACCCAGCGGCATCTGCCTGATGCTAATCGGCGTCGGGGCCTTAGGCTGTCGTCGCCGACGAGGCTGTTCTGACTGACCGGCGCCCCCGCGGTCTACGGGCACTGGAAAAATCGGGCAATTTTCGAATTGCAATTCCGGTTATTTCGATAATACTGACGGCTTGTCAGGTAATTCCGTTTGTCAGAGGCGCGAGCCGAGGAACGCTAGTGAACTGAAATCCAGAAAGTTTTTCTGATGTCAAGCAACTTTGTTGTTCAATATTTTGTCGGCGAGTCCGACTGGGCCGATCGTACGCGTCGCCGTGCGGTACAGGTCTCGACCTATTCCTATCCCGTTCTGATTTCCGGCGCGTCGGGGACAGGAAAAGAGCTGATTGCTCGGGTCATACACGCTCACAGTCGCCGTTCTGGGCAGCCATTCGTGCCCTTTCACAATGTGAATTTGCCTGCCGTGTTGGCTGCTGCGCAGTTGTTCGGCCAAGCTCCGGGCGTATCGCGTCTGGCCAAGGCGGGAACGCTGGGTTGCCTACGAGCGGCGCATGGCGGCACGCTGTACATTGCCGAGGTTGCGAACCTTGATTCGGCCACGCAGGAAGCTTTATTGGATTACTTGCGATCACGTCAGACGCGTCGCGTCGGTGAGGCCGACGCAACCACGATCGACGTGCGGATCATTGCGGCGACCGACCGCGATCTGGTGCGGGAATGCCGAGAGGGACGTTTCAACACGGAATTGATGTACCGCTTAAAGGCGATCGCATTCCAGACAATTCGGTTGTGCGAACGTTCGTCGGACCTGCTGTCTCTGGCCTCCCACATGTTGGCTCGCATCACATTGGAAGCGGGCCTTGCGGAAAGACAGTTGACCCCGGCAGCATTGGCACTGCTGCAATCGCACGACTGGCCCGGCAATTTGGACGAGTTAGAAGAAGTTTTGGAATACGCAGTCGCGCAATCGAGCGACACAGTGCTCGATCTGATCGACTTCCCAACGTTGCTTGATGCGGCTCAGCGACGGGCCGAAGTGGCCTGGGCAGAGGCGACGGAGATCGAAGAACTGTCGGTGCCGGTCAATTTCTGGGAATCAATTCGCAGCCCGCGAACCTTGACGGCGGATTGGCCCACCTTGTCTCAGGTTGAGGCGGAGCATATCCGCGCTACGCTGCAAGAGTGCGACGGTAACTTGTTGATCGCGGCCGAAATGCTGGGGATCAAGCCGGATCGACTGGCGGCGAAGATGCTGGCATGTGGAATACGACCGCCAGTGCCTCGCTGGTCGATGCCGGGTCGATAGCGTCTCGTGACAGTTGGCGACGCGAGGTCGCGGAAACGCGATCGCGTCAGCTAGAAATGGAATGAACCGCGGCCAAGCGCCTTTCGGCAACTCCACGCAGAAGGCGATTACCGATGTGCGTCAAGCGTCTCCTGCTCCCCTTGGTGATTTGGCGGGCGGCGTGGTATCGTCAATGGCTCGCGTGCCCAGTGATGCGGTGACCGACCGCCGCACGCTGGCTTGGGCAAATCTCACGGTGTCGGCGGGAATCGATTGGGCAGCTATGTCCGAATACGAAATGGATCAGATTGACTCGTCGGAGGAACAGACTCCGGAGTTCAAAGTGCAGTTGGCGACGCGCGTCTTGCGATTGCCGCCGTACATGTTCGGTCGCATCAATAGCTTGCTCTACGCAAAACGGCGTGCGGGCGGCGACGTGATTGACTTGGGTATGGGCAATCCATCCGATCCACCGGAAGATGTGGTCATCGAGAAGCTTGTCACGGCGGCGCGCGACCCGAGCATTCACGGCTATAGCAAGTCCAACGGCATCCTCAATCTGCGCCGCGAAGTAGCCAGCAAATACTTCAAGAAGTTCGGCGTCCGACTGGATCCTGAAGCCGAAATCATGACGTGCTTGGGCTCGAAGGAAGGCTTCTCGCACATGTGCTTGGCGCTGATGGGCCCAGGGGACACGGCAATCGTGCCGGCGCCCTACTTCCCGGTTCACACCTACGCCGTAGCGCTGGCGTCGGGCAACGTGATTGCGCTGGAAGTGGCTGATAGCGACAAGTTCCTTTCGAACATCGCATACACTTGCGAGCATCTGTATCCGAAGCCCAAGCTGCTGATCATCTGCTATCCGCACAACCCCAGCACGGTGACCGTGGATCCGCAGTTCTATGTCGAGATCGTCAAGTTGGCACGCCGCTACGGCCTGATGGTGATCAGCGACTTCGCCTATGCGGACGTGGCGTTCGACGGTTACCAACCGCCAAGTTTCCTAGCGGCTCCCGGTGCAAAAGAAGTGGGCGTCGAGTTTACGACGATGAGCAAGGGCTACAACATGGCCGGCTGGCGTGTTGGGTTCTGCGCGGGCAACGCCGAGATGATTCGCGCGCTGGGCGTGATCAAAGGATACTACGACTACGGAATGTTCCAGGCGATTCAGGTGGCCGCGATTGTCGCGCTGCGTGACACACAAGCGGCTGTCGAGAATCAGTCGGAGATCTACCAACGACGTCGCGATGTGCTGGTCGATGGTTTACGGCGTCTGGGATGGAATGTCGAGCCGCCGCGTGCCGGCATGTTCGTCTGGGCACCCATCCCGGATGTGTGGCGTTCGCGCATGAGCACGATGGACTTCGCGATGATGTTGCTGGAGAAAGGCGACGTCGCTGTTAGCCCTGGTAGCGGTTTCGGCGAAGCAGGCGAAGGGTTCCTCCGCATGGCACTCGTGGAAAATGAAAACCGGCTGCGCCAAGCCGTGCGCCAAATTGGCCGCTGCCTGGACCGCGAGGGCAAAGCTGTCGGTTCAGTCTGACATGATCTGATCCGTCAGATTTACGATCCGTCGCATCGGGCCTGAGCCGTCAGATCAGGCCGGTCCGCCGAGCGCCGTCCCTTCAGACCGCGCCTTTCAAGTACTGGGCGATCCACGATTCAAGCTCGTCCAGGTCCACCGGGGGCAGCTTAGACAAGTCCGGGCGCAGTTGCACTGCGCCCTTGAGATAGACATGCTTGATCTCGGATTGTGGCACGTCGGTGTTCCACATCACCAGCACGCGGACGCATTTGCGCAGCGAACCGGGGACGTCAATTTCGTTGGTGCACAGCAGCGGCACGTCCAACCAGCCCAGTTGCCGTGCAGCCAGCGCCGGGAATTCTGCATTCAAATCAACCGTCGTAGAAAAAGTGACCGCAGCAACATCCGTGGCCTCCATCTTGTTCTGACGGATCATTAGCGCCAGCAGTTGACGCGTAGCCTGCAAAATCGACTCACGCGAATTCTCGTCCGCAGTGGTGGCACCGCGAACTCCACGACAACAAACTGCCAACGTTCCCACTCCTCGCATGTAGGGTCTAACACCGCTTGCCGCGGCCGTGCACAATTCGCCGGAAACGCCGCCAAGCCCGCAACCGGGACCGACGACGATCCACAGTTTATCAATCCGTTGCGTCGCTTACCAGGAATGCGATCTGATCCATCGATCTCGAAACCGCCATCGTTACTCCGTGCCAAATACTTAGCGGTTGCCAGGCATCTGGATGATCATGGCGGTTCCTGTTAGCCTAATGCACTGTCAAAGTTTGATTCTGGGGTTCGCCGAAAGGCGGTAGCCGCAGTTGATTCCGCTTCGAACCGACGCTAGTGCGTGGCGGCGAACTAGGTCGAATCCCATTTCTAGGCATGGACTATTCACTCGAGTCTCCGCCGGCGATCTGTCGGAACGGACTCGGATGGCGAAGTGGCGTTGACACGCAACATTGAAGGGACACAGCGATGCGAATTGGGGTTTTCTGCAGCGGAGGTGACGCACCTGGCATGAACTCCTGTGTCCGCTCCGTCGTGCGATCGGCGATCACGCAGGGACACGAGGTCGTTGGTATTCGACGCGGCTATCAAGGCCTGTTGGAAGAGAACTTTCACGCCCATGGCGATGACATCCTCATGACGAAACGCTCGGTGTCAGGGATCTCGCAACGCGGCGGGGCGATCCTATTGAGCAGCCGCAGCCAAGAGTTTCGCACCGAGGCGGGCCTCAAGAAGGCCGCTCGCATCCTGCAAAAACACAAGATCGACGCGCTCGTGCCCATCGGTGGCGACGGCACGTTTCGCGGCGCAGTGGCGTTGTCACAACATTGGCGCGGTCAAATCGTCG
>JAGQPK010000359.1 GCA_020426755.1 Planctomycetales bacterium | reverse complement strand
TCGAAGTCGTTACTGAATTGATCTCGCTGATCACGGCGCAGCGCGCTTATGAGATCAATTCGCGGGCCATCCGGGCCGGCGACGAGATGCTTTCGACGACCACAGACATCGTCCGCTAAAAATTGAAACAGAGGTTCGTATGTCTCGTCACTCCCCCCGCCGAGCTAACGCCGCGAAGACATCGTCGATTCGCCGTCGAGTCTTCCTAGCGATGGCAATCGCCACAGTAGCCGCGCTCACATCATTGACAGTTGTCAGAAGTGGACAGGCTGCGAGCCAAAACGGCGTGGTCATGGTTCAACTTCGGCTGCGCAGCAACGTGCATCGCCAGGTAGTGACAATCGCCGACGTGGCGGAACTATCCGGTGGAGACGCGGAACTGCGCGAACAGATCGGTGCTCTCGACTTGGATCAGATTGAAACCGATGGAGATGAGCTAGGCGTCAACAAGCTACAGGTTCAGATTCGCATTCGCTTATCGCAGATTCCTGCCGATAGCTTTCGCGTCCTTGGTCCAGAGACATGTCAAGTCACTTTGAACTTGGCGGCGATCACCGACGAAATTGTTACCCAAGCTATCCGCGAGCAGCTCGCGGCCCAGTGGCGTATTCAGCCCGACGAGGTATCCGTAACGCTGACTCGTGCCCTACCGAAAAACACATTGCCCGCGGATTACATTGTTTCCGAAGATCACGCACTCCACGTTGAACCGATTATTGCAACCCACGCGGTGCCAGGTCGCTTATCAATCACGATGGGCGTGTACGAAGACAAACGGCTATTAATGACCTTTCCAGCGTCCATCGAGGCGCGGATTATTCGCTCGGTCGCAATTGCCAAGCGATTCGTGGGCGCGGGCGAACGTTTGACGGTCGATGACGTGACCTTTGAACGAAAAGAACTATCCGGCGCAATCGCGGTGCGCATGGCGACCTACGAAGATCTCGACAGATATACCAACTGCACTATCCGAGCCGGTCAACCCGTCGACCGCAACGCACTCACGGACGTGGATCCGCAATTGCGCAGGACAGACGCCGACCAGACGACAACGCGTGACACTTCGGCAAAGTCGCCCGCCAATGATCCTGATCGTGTCGCGGCGAAGTCCCCTGTCTTGCTCGTCTTTCGTGCCAAACAGCTAACTCTTACTTGTGAAAACGCCGAACTCGTCAGCGCGGGGGTAATCGGCGAGATGGTCGTCGCTCGGAACTTGGATACAAAACTTACCGTACGGGGACGCCTGGTCTCACGCAACACGGTGGAAGTCCGCTAAGGAACTCCTACCGTTGATGATGCACTGAACCATCCCAACCGTTTCGCGAAAGGAGTCGCGACCGTGAGATATAGACATGTTCGCCCGAGACAGCGAGGTCTCGGCTTAACCGTTGCCGTCTGCCTGGGGGGACTCATCGCGACAAGCAACGACGCGCAAGCCCAGTCGCTATTCGCGCGTCGGAGTCCCCGCGGCATCTATTCGATGCAAGACACGGCTGCTCGCCAAGTTGGCGACCTGGTCACGATTTTGATCAACGAAGCCACTGACGTTGCCAACTCGGATCAGCGCAAGTTGAGCAAGGGCAGCGACACTTCGTTCAATCTGGACTTTTCCAACTCGGGCGACGTGGGCAGCGCGGCCGGCACGATGGATATCCAGAAGCAGTCCGACCGCAACTTTAGCGGGCAGTCTCAATACTCGGTCGCACAAGAGTTCTCAGACAAGATCACCGTACAGATCATCGACGTAATGCCGAACGGCAACTTGTTGCTCGGCGGTCGACGACAACGCATGGTGGCGGGCGAGATTCGAACCTTAATCGTGTCGGGGATGGTCCGAGAAAATGACATTGGTCCCAACAACACCGTGAGTTCCGGACTGATCGCGAACTTCAAGGTGGCTTATGAAGGCGATGGGCCCGAATCAAGCTTCACTCAACAGGGTTGGGCCAGTCGGTTCGTCAACAAAATCTGGCCCTTCTAAAACTCACAATCCAATGACCGAATGCGGATGTAAAATCATGCTTCGAAATGTAATCGTCGCTCTCATCCTCACGCTGACCGTCGCGCACCTTCCTGCATTGGCGGTACAAGTGCGTATTAAAGACATCACGACCAAGGAAGGCGATCGAGACAACGTGATCGTTGGAATTGGTCTGGTCACCGGCCTCACGACAACCGGTGGCAAGTCGCCGCTGACGCGACAGTACTTGGCCGACCTGACCACGCGTTTGGGTCGCCGTTTCGACCCCAGTGTTCGTGCCGGCATCTTCACCAATTCACAGCTAAAAACGGAAGGTGTATCCGTTGTCATGGTGACCGCTAATCTTCCATCGAATGGGATTCCCGGTCAAAAAATCGATCTGCTTGTTTCGATCATTGACGACGCCAAGAGCCTCCAAGGAGGCGTACTGGCGCCGACGCTGTTGATTGGGCCGGACAACGAGGTTTATGCCACTGGTGCCGGACCTGTGTCACTTGGCGGTGGTTTCTCGTTTGGTGGTCAAGCTGCGACCGCATCCAAGGCCTTTACGACAACGGCACGAGTCGTCGGCGGCGGCACGATCGAGCGAGCGACTCCGAACGATACTCCGGAAACCGGCTGCACTCATCTGTTGCTCACGAATCCGGATATCACGACCGCTCAAAACATTATCGATGCGATCAATCAATTGGAACCGGGCGCAGCCGAGTTCGTAACCGACGCGGCCGTCAAGCTCTACTTGCCTAGCGTCGTCAAGGAACGCGGTCGCTTTCTCGCACGTGTGACTAATCTTTACGTCGACACCGATCAACGCGCGATTGTCGCAATCAATGATCGGACTGGAACGGTCGTGATGGGGCATCAAGTGCGCATATCGAGTGTAGCGCTCGCGCACGGCAGCTTGACTGTGGTGACAAGCGAATCACCCGGCGTTTCACAACCCGCTCCGTTCAGTCTGGGTGAAACGACCGTGGTACCTCGCACGGATATTGAGGTTGTCGAAGAGAAACGTCCGATTACAACTTTTGCCGACTCGGCGACCGTGGGTGACTTGGCAGATGGTCTTACCAAGTTGGGCGTCTCCCCCGGCGACATGAGCGCAATCTTTCAGCAACTGCGTAAGGTTGGCGCCTTGCAAGCGGAACTCACATTCAATTAAGCGCCAGTCAAAGGGGGACCCAGCCATGCAGCTCTCACCCGCGATCGATGTCAGTGGACTGTTGAACCGTTCTGCGACGTCAGCGCCGGAAAAGTTCGTTCAGCGTCAAGAGATCATGGAACAGGTCGGCACGGAGTTCGAGAGCGTGTTTGCGTCCATGCTGGTCAAGAACATGCGTGAATCCGCAGCCACCGGTTTGTTCGAAGGCGATGGCTCGGACACGTACGGCGCGATGTTCGACATGTTCATGGGCGAACAGTTGGCACAAGCGGGCGGGTTGGGCATCAAGCAGATGTTGGTCGCGCGATATGCCGAACAACAACCTCCGCCGGACGCGACAGAAGTCGTACCTACCGCGGCACCGGTCACACCACGCGAGACGGAATCGTAACGCCGCCACACCAGCTCGAGACAGCGCAAGGATAAACGGAATGACAGCATCTCATGCAGCTACGCTAGTTCAGATAGCCGAAGAAACTTGCGGCTACCTTGCCAATGAACGTTCGATCTTGGAGTCGATCATTGATCATGCGTCTCGAGTGAAAGCAGCGCTGGTTGCCCGAGATCTGGAGCAACTCAACGACCTGCTGAACGCCCTGCAAGCCGATCAGACGAGACGCAGTCAGTTGGCATCGATCCGTACCCGCCTACAAGTTTGCACGAGTGAATTGCTGGGGATTCCGGTTGCCGACACGACGTTATCTCGACTCATAGATGCCGTGCCGGAGTCGCTTCGACAGCGACTAGAAACGGAACGCTCGGAACTGACCGCTCGGGTCGTGAAGGTGACGACAATCAACCGACACAACATCTTTCTCGCCGCCCGTTTCTCACACCTGACTCAACAACTGATCGAGGCATTGACAGGCCGAGTGTCCTCGCCTTCCTACGGCAAATCGGGGCAATTGAATGACAGTGCCGTCACTCCCTTGTTCGAAAGCCGAGCATAACTGATGTTTAACGTCTCGTCGGCACTCAGTGCACTCCGTGCAAACCAAATGGCGTTGACCGTGATTGGCAACAATATTGCCAATGCCACGACCCCTGACTACCACCGTCAATCGTTACGTCTAGTCGACGCGCGGCCGATCAATCTAGTCGGATACCAGGTAGGCCAAGGTGTCGAGATATCTTCAATTCATCGTGCTTACAGCTCCATCACAGAAGCAGCATTGACGCGCAATGTTTCTGAGCAAGCTGCGGTGTCGGCGCAAATGCAAGTGGCTCGCGAGATCGAGTCAATGTTCACGCCCGGACAGGGGACGATTCTTGACCGCTTGGAAACGTTCTACAACGACCTGCAAAGTGTAACTCAAGACCCTGATAATTCAGCAACACGCACAGTCGTTCTACGCTCGGCACAGAACCTGACTGATGAGATCAACGCGGTCGGTAGCAAGCTAGACCAAATGTTGGCGCGGCTCGATCGCGCCATCGACGACAAGCTGGAGTTCATTCACAACAAGACATCGGAGCTTGTGGACCTCAATCTCAAGATTCGTGAAGCGCTCATTAGGAAAGAATCACCGAATGACCTCATGGATCGCCGCGACCAATTGGTGAACGAACTGGCCAAGGAGATCGACGTTCGCGTGGACCAGCAGGCAACGACGACCGACGACATCTCGATTCCGGAGACCGTACTGCGGATGGCCGACGGACAAGTACAGCTCTTACGCTTTCCGTTGGATTTTTCCGCGTCCACGGACCCGACCACCGGCGAACGCATTCTCTATCGCAAGGGAAGCATCCATCCAACTCCGGTAACACAAGGCGAATTGGGCGGACTACTCACCGCACGCAACCATCTGATCACCCAGTATCGTGAACGGCTAGATGAGTTTACAGCAGGCCTCGTTACCGCCGTTGATAAGGTGCACATCAACGGTGTTGGTCTGACGGGGTCGTTCGATGTCCTGCGAGGTATTCGTCGCATTGAACCGTCCGACATTCCGCTGGCGCGCACTGACACGATCGTGCCCATCCAATCCGGCTCACTCTTTATTAGCGTCATCGATCCCAGCGGAAGCCGCACAGTCGAACAAGTCGATATCGACGCCGACGTCGACACGCTCCAGGATGTAGTCACCAGAATCAGTGACCTCGATCATCTTGAGGCAAGATTGGATGACCCGCCAGGTCAGTTGAGCATTCGCGCAGAAACCGGATATCAGTTTGATTTTGTCACCGTCGCACCAACGCTACTCAACACCGATTTGATCACGGGCACGGCGGTTCCCACCATCTCGGGAGAGTATGAAGGCGTCGAAGACGACGCATATGTTTTTGAATTCGACAATAATGGGGAGATTGGTGTCACCGACGACCTACGGATGACGGTCAGAGATTCACTGGGAGCAATTGTCGGCTCATTCAATGTCGGCCGAGGCTATGAGGCCGGCCAACCCATTTTAATTGGTGCTGGGATCAGCCTGGCGATGTCGCCCGGCGTTGTTAATAGCGGCGATCAGTTCTCCACAAAATTGATCCACGAGGCGGATTCCACCAACCTCCTCGTCGCCGCCGGACTCAATACTCTCTTTAAAGGCTCGTCAGCGCTGAGCTTGGGCGTGAGGGACGAGTTGCTCGAAACTCCGGAGCTGTTTGCGGCCACAAGATCGGGTGATCCACTCGACACGAGAAATATCGAGGCCATGATCAACACACGTTACAAGCAGTTTCTTGGCGGCGGTACGCAGACTCTCGA
>JAGQPK010000358.1 GCA_020426755.1 Planctomycetales bacterium | reverse complement strand
GAACGGACCCCAGAATTTTTCCCAAACCGGTCCGGAAAAGCGAAAATGAAAAAAAAAAAAGCGGCGACGCGTAACATCGTGATCGATTCCACGCTTCACCGAGTAGATGCGTGAACTTTCGCAACCATCCGCTTGGAGCACGGTCATGTCGATTCCTTCAGTTGCCCAGCAAGCCGCAGTCCGAATGCGTAAGCCGCAGATCGCGAACCCCTACGGAAACTATCCGCGCATCTGCGGACTCATCGTCATCGCATCGCTGTTCGCCGGGGCCGTCGCACTGCGATTGCCGCCGACGGCCATGGCCATGCTATTGGGATTCAGCATCGCCGTGGGCAGCATTGCCCTGCTCTCGGGAATCATCCTGTTGCCGTTCGTGCGCGCCGGTCAACGACAAGTCGAATCACTTGCGGCCGGCGAGTGTCTCGCATACTGGAAGTTTCCGGCGGAAGCTTGGAACAAGTTCGCTGCGGAAATGCGTACGACCAGCGCGCCGCAGTTAGCGATTCCATGGGCGCTGTTTCCCGCCTGCGGGCTGGGTGCCGGCTGGCCGCTGGCAATCACGCAGCACTGGGTGTGGCTACCGATCGCGATGTCGATTGGTGTCGCGCTGGCCGTTGTGAGCTGGTACAGCAGTCGGCGAATCCATTCGCATAAGTATCGCGACGTCGCTCACACCGCAGAGGTCTTCATCACGCAGGGCATGTTGGCGATGCCAGGCCAAGCGTTCATCTGGAATCGCCTGGCACCACAGCTGGTCGGTGTACGAGTCGACGCGAAAGACAAGTCGCGGGCGTGTCTCGTCTTTCGCGTTGCCTCGCAAGTGAAACACCACAAGATCTTCAACCAGATCGTCGTGCCGATTCCTGCAGCAGCGATCCACGAAGCTTACGCCGTTGCTGCAGCACTCAGTCGCTAACACGACAATTGTAAATTGCATCGTTCGTTCCAATTGCGTTCGTTAGCGACTCGTCGCAGGACTTCGGCAAGGATTGCACACAGTTCACCGCAACGCGCTGCTGTCGGTTCCGTCCAGCCGCGAGACTGCGATCGAACAAGCGGCAGTCGGCACCCGTTGCATGGAACAGCTCGATCAACGAGCCTCAAGCGGCTTGCCCCCAGCCGCCCAAACTGCTCAAATTGTCCCCGCATTGCGTTGGAACAGTCGTCCCGCAACAGTGGATTCTCGCGTCATGGAGTAACGACGATGCCCGCGAAGTCTCATACGCGTCAACGAAAGACGCCGCGCATCCAAAAGGAAAACGCTTTCCATCAACGTTTGGGAGGGCTCACGTATTCTCAGGCCTGCGCGTTGCTTGGTGACAACGGCGCGCAGCTCCTTCGTCAAGGAGACCAAGCCTTTGACATTGATTTGGATCGCGACGTCTACCTGGGCGGAGATCTGTTACGGGTGCGAATTGAGGACAAGCAGCTCACGAACAAGCTGGCGATTGTCACACTCACACAACAATCAGCGCGCCGGCGCCAATTGCAGGCCAACTGCGATCAGTGCGACGCTCCCTGCGTCCACCTCGGCGCGGGGCTGCACTACTTGCTGGATTCGAAGACATCGTTGGGGCTGGCGGCTCCGCCAGATGAATCGGTACCGCTGGAACACCTGACAAAGGAAGAATTGCTACAACGGGCGATGGCAGACCGCCAAAAACGCGCCGACGAAGAGAAGATGACGATGCGGGCCACCAATCCCAAACAGCCTTGGAGCGACTACATCGTCACGAGTCATGGATCTGGCAAGACCTATCGCGTGGCGCTACGCGGTTTTTCGGCAGGCGAGTCGTACTGCAGTTGCGCTGACTTCCGCACGAACCAGCTCGAGATCTGTAAACATATCTTCAGCGTTCAAGCCAAGGTGCGTAAACGCTTCTCCGTTGCTCAGCTCAAGAAGCCATATAAGCGAGTCGAGGTATCGCTGAGTGTTTGCTACGGCGACCCATTCGGCCTGCTTTTTCATCTGCCTCACAAGCGGGAGGCCAAGCTCATCGAGTTTATAGGTGACGCGGCGGTAACGCCGACCACCGACGCGCACGCGGTGCTCAATACACTGACGGCGCTCAATCATGCAGGCTATGACGTCAAGGTTTATCCGGATGCGGAACAGTTCATCCAACGACACCTGGTGCAAGACCGGTTGCGCAAAGCCTGCGCGACGATCGCTAAAAGTGCCGATAGCCACGCATTGCGAACGGAGTTGCTCAACGCCACCTTGTTGCCGTATCAGTTAGAAGGAATTGCTTTTTGCGTCGCGGCAGGTCGCGCGATCTTGGCGGATGACATGGGCTTGGGCAAGACCATTCAAGCGATCGGTGTCGCCGAATTGCTGGCGCGTCAGGCCGACATTCGGCGAGTTTTAATTATCTGTCCCGCTTCATTAAAATCACAATGGGACAGCGAAATAAGCCGATTCAGTGGACGCTCAACACAAATTGTGTCAGGCACCGCTCAAGAACGCACTCATCAATACCAAGCGGACGCGTTCTTTACGATCTGCAACTACGAACAAGTTGTTCGCGATGAACCGATTGTCGAGTCGGCCGAGTTTGACCTCATTGTGCTTGACGAAGGACAACGAATCAAGAATTGGGAATCGAAGACCAGCCGCTCCATACGCCAGTTGCAAAGCACATTCCGGCTCGTACTCTCCGGTACGCCGCTGGAGAATCGCCTGGGTGAGCTCTACACAGTCGTCAAGTTCGTGGATGAACGGTTACTCGGGCCGGCATACGAATTCTTCCATCAACACCACGTCGTCGATGAACGCGGCAAGACTCTCGCGTATCATCGACTAGACGAACTGCGTGCTAAGCTGCAACCGATTCTACTGCGTCGGAAGCGAGCGGAGGTCGCCAAGCAGTTGCCAGATCGCACCGACGAAATCGTACGCATCGTGCCAACCCAAGAACAGGCCGACATCTGCTTTGGCAATATGGCGACCGCCGCGCGGATTCTCGCCCAGAAATTCATGACCGAGATGGATCTTTTGCGTCTGCAAAAAGCCCTCTTGATCGCTCGTATGGCCTGCAACAGCACCTTCTTGGTCAACAAGGAAGAGCCGGAATACAGCAGCAAGCTGGAGCGCTTGCACGAGCTGCTCACCGGATTACTCGAAGACCCAACGCGAAAGATCGTCGTCTTCAGCGAATGGTGCCGCATGCTGAGCCGCATCGAAAAGCGTTTGGCCGCGTTGGACGTCAATTGGGTGCGTTTAGACGGCCAGGTTCCGCAAAAGCGACGTGGCAGCATCGTCGCGAAGTTCCAAAAAGATGCCAACTGTCGCCTGATCTTGATGAGTAACGCCGGTTCGACGGGGCTCAACTTGCAGGCCGCCAATACCGTGATCAACGTCGACTTGCCTTGGAACCCAGCGGTGTTGGAACAACGGATTGCCCGCGCACATCGGATGGGTCAAAAGAACCCGGTCCATATCTACAAACTGGTAACCGTAGGCGACACAATCGAAGAGCGTCTACTGACGACATTGGCCAACAAACAGGACCTGGCCGACGCGTCGCTCGATATGGACAGCGAGATTACACAAGTTGCGATGGCGAGCGGCATGGAGAATCTCAAGAAGCAGCTTGAGGTTGTGCTCACGCATCGTCCTGAGGCCGCGATCGACGAAAGCATGCGGAACCGTGTCGATACGGAAACGGCCGATTTGCAGAACCGGCGCGAGAGAGTGTCGGAAGCCAGCGGTCAGCTGATTGCCGCCGCCCTGTCCTTGGCCGGCGGCCTAATTGCTACGGATCCAGACGCTCCTGTCGATACCGAGCGGGTCGATGCGCTCACGCAACGACTGAGCGATTGCGTCGAACACGATGAGGCAGGCCGTCCTCAACTAAGAATCACGCTGCCCGATGCCGCTGCGTTGAGAGGCCTCGCGGAGACACTAGCACGGCTGTTATAGCCGCAGTCACCACGCGCGGGTCGTGCCCTGCCGCGTCGTGTAGTTCGCCGCAACGTCGTGTAGTTCGCCGCAACGCGCTAGCGTCGGTTCTGCCCCGCCGCTCAGCGACCATCCCCAGTGAGAACGGCGGCTAGCGCCCAATGGCACTCAGTTGACATTTCAGGATACACGACACGTAGTTCCCCCTCCCGTCGATGGCCTCCACTTCGCGCAACTCGACTCCGGGAGGGGGCCGGGGGAGGGAACCACAACGGACGCAGTGTCACGTAGTGATTCGCTGAAAGTAAAAGTAACTCGACGTGAGCAGAGCAGGCTTAGGTGCAACGACCAATTAGGCGAACTACATCTGCACGTTGAATCACACAGCGCAGCGAATTACACGGCGCAGCGACCTACATCACGTCGGCCCGTTACGCATTAAGAATCTCATCAATCACATGACCGTGCACGTCGGTCAGGCGGCGATCGATGCCGTTGTGTCGAAAGGTGAGTCGTTTGTGATCGATTCCCATGAGGTGCAAGACCGTCGCATGCAAATCGTAACAGTAAGTGCCTTGCTCGGCGGTACGGTAGGCGAAATCGTCGCTCTGTCCGTAAGTCGCCCCCGCCTTAATGCCAGCTCCTGTTAACCAGGTCACGAAGGTGCCGCCGTTGTGATCTCGTCCTGTGGCACCTTGCGTAAACGGCATCCGTCCAAACTCAGTGGTCCAGATCACGAGCGTATCGTCGAGCAAGCCGCGTTGCTTCAGGTCGGTTAGCAGCGCACCGATCGGCTGATCGACTGACCTCGCAATGAAAGGCAATTCGTTCACGATATCAGTATGATTGTCCCAGTTGTTCTTCGGTCCTCCCATGCCACTCCATACCTGAACAAAGCGCACGTCACGTTCAATCAGTCGTCGAGCGACAAGGCAGTTGCGCCCAAACGGCTCCGTGGCAGCTTGATCCAATCCATATGCTTTGTGAGTGGATGCGGACTCCTGAGTAATATCCAACGCGTCGGGGGCGCTCAGCTGCATGCGAGCCGCTAACTCGAATGACTTGATGCGCGCCTCAAGACGTGAGTCGCCGGCATGCTCGACCAGATGAGCCTGATTCAAGCGGTCAATCAATTCAAGACCTGCCAACTCACTGTCAGTAGTAATCTGAGTCGCGGACTGAGGCGGTCGGAGATTCGCGATGGGAGTCGATGAGTTAGGTCTGATGATAGTCGCACCGTGTTCGGCAGGTAGAAACGCGGACGAGAAGTTGCCGGTGTTGTTGTAGGGAAGTCCACGGTGGTCGGGTAGCACGACGAACGTCGGCAGGTTGTCCGTCAGCTTGCCCAAGCCGTAGGACAGCCACGCGCCCAGTGCCGGAAAGCCGCCGCTCAAGAAGCCAGTATTCTGCATGTAGCTGGCGGGACCATGCACGTTCGTCTTCGACTGCATGCTCATCAAGAATGCCAATTCGTCAACGTGCTCCGCCATGTGTGGCAAGACATCGCTCACCCACCGCCCCGTTTCCCCGTACTGCGAAAACTTGAACGGCGGTTTCATTACCGGACCAGGGGTGCTCGTCACGGCGACTTTGAGACCAAAGTCGACTTGCTTGCCGTGCTGACGTTCCAGTTCGGGCTTGTAGTCGAAAGTGTCCATTTGGCTGACGCCACCATTCATGAACAACTGGATCACGCGCCGCACTTTGGCCGGATGATGCAGTCCGCCCGAGGCAACCGTGTCAGGCGTCGCATCTGCATTGCTCTGCAACAACGAAGTCAATGCCAGGGCGCCGAAGCCGCCGCCTAACTGCTGGAGTAACATCCGTCGCGTCAACATCATGGCACCATCACTTACTCGACAAACATGAACTCGTTCGTATTGACCAGCAGTCGACACGCGTTGCCAAGCCCAAATCGTTCGACGTAAACCGCCACCGCCGACCGTTCTTCATCTGTGGGATC
>JAGQPK010000357.1 GCA_020426755.1 Planctomycetales bacterium | reverse complement strand
CGATTCCAGCACGCCCTTCAACTCACCGACCTGAAATGGCGCAACGCCGCCGTGGGATTTCTACCAACCCCACCAAATGAAGTTGTTGCCGCCCCACAGTGATCGATAAATGTAGACCTGCGATACTCGCTGCGACAAACTTGTTCGCGCTGCGTAGCCGGGTTGCCGCGGTGACCGCGCCGGATAGGTCGATGTCGGCGAATACGTTTGACCGGCATAAAGCGACGCGGTGCGTGCGGCAGACGGTGAGGCACGCATTTCGCGATTCGCACGCAATGCATCGAGTCGCATTTGCTGCGAGAGCGCATTGCGACGCTGCCGTTCTTCATGCACTTGGACGAAATGCATCGTCACATCAAACAACTCATCGGCCGTCAGATTGACGAGCGAACGGCGAAAGCGGTTCAGTTCGTCGGCCGAGTAGATTGCTTGGACTTCGAGGAACTCTTGCAGCCACGTGTCGGTCGCTTGCCATGCTTCATCGTCGAGCAGTTCACGCAGCGCAGCCGATTCGGTCCACCAACGATCGATCGCTGCGTCAGGCAAGTTCGCCAGCCGTTGTTCCAGTGCCTGCCAATCCTCGCGTCGTATCAACGTCATGCTCGTCGAGTGCTGCGACAGCCATTGCATCGCCAGTGGCCGTGCCGTGAATTCGCCCACCGCGAGCGCGTCAATATCATCTGCCATGGGGGTCAGAAATGCACCATTCGCCCAACTGGGATTGGTCTGCCGCGCGACATTGTCGGCGGCAATTCGAGCGGCCAGCGGTCGCAGCTTGAGCAAGTCAGTGTTGAGATTTGATGACTGGGCCGCCAGGGTACCGATCAGCAGCGACGGAAGCAGACAGGCGGAGAGCGCGAGCACTGTTTGTACGCGAGTTCTTATCATGGTGCGGATCCTGCTGTTTGATGTGGCGTCGCGGACCATTCGAGTATTGCCAAAATGGGGCGATGGTCGGAGGCAACTGACTCATTAATTACGCTGACCTCGATCACTCGCCAACTGTTTGTCGGTTGGCACAGTACGAAATCAATTTGGTCACGTGGATTTTCCGCCGGAATGGTGGGCAACTCAACATCGCCGGCTGCTTGCCAACGCTCGGCAAAGACCTTCAGCGGGGCACTCTCGCGCCGGGCGTTCAGGTCGCCCGCCAGTACAACTGACTGAGCCGTCGCTTGTTGGTCCAGCCATTCGTTGATCAATCGAGCGCTGGCAATACGCTCGGCATCGGGGCGGCGATGATCAAGGTGAGTGGCCCAGAAGCTGAGCGTTTCTGCATGCTCCGGCAGGCGTACTCGAGCAGTCAGTACTCCGCGTTGCTCGCCGTCGCCTAGCGAAGGCAACTTGCGATTTTGCACTTCAACCAACGGCCATCGCGACAGAATCGCATTGCCGTAGTGGCCGCCAGTGAGTTTCAGATTGCCACCAAAGCAAAAATACATTCCCGTCAGTTTGGCAAGTTCCGCGGCCTGATCGACTTGCTGCGTACGTTCGGTGCGGTTGTCGATTTCCTGTAACGCGACTAAGTCCGGCATTGTTGCTTGAATGACTCGGGCGATGCGCGCGACATCAAGCTGACCATCGATGCCTTCACAATGATGCACATTGTAACTCAAGACGCGAATCGTCGTGCCGGCCTCACCACGTTGACCGCTCAAAAAGATCGAGATGCACAGCAACGACAGCGCCAATTGCCGGACATGCCGCACGATGTTGACCTTGGGCAGGTTGCTTGCTTCACGCCCCGCTGCATGCATAATCATGCTGCCTCATTTCTTCTACCTAACGACCACCGTCGGGAGAACGATGCCATGTTAAATCGCCGTGATGCACTCAGGATACTCTCCACGACACCCGTCGCGTATTGGTCGCTCGCTACCGGTCAGGCAAGTTGCCTCTGGAGTGACGATCGCGATTCATCTCCATTATATCTGGCCACGTTTCGGTTCGACGTTACACCCCCCGTTGGTCATTCTTGCTGCGGTGGGTGGATCAAACCAGTCGAACAGATCGACGACGCCTTGGAAGCAATCGGCTTTGTGCTAATTGGACGCGGTCGGCCGATCGTCGTCTGTTCAGTTGACTGGACGGGGCTGCTTAATCGTGCTCACTATCGTTGGCGCGAAGCACTTGCAACCGCGGCTGGCACGACGGTCGAACGCGTGGCGGTACACTGCGTCCACCAGCATAACGCGCCGTTTGCCTGCCTGGATGCAGAGCAGATTGTGAGTGCGCAGGGCGACTTGCCGCACATCGTGGATACTGAGTTCTTCTCACAATGCTTGACACGTGGTACAGAGGCCGTCACGCAAGCAATCAAGTCGAAAGTGCCGGTGACACATGTTGCGACGGGGCAGGCCGTTGTTGAGCGAGTTGCATCCAATCGCCGCGTCAATCGCGACGCACAAGGCCATGTTGTCTCAATGCGCGGCAGCAGCTGCCAAGATGAAGCATTGCGAGCGTTACCCGAAGGTTTGATCGATCCGCAATTGAAGACCGTCAGCCTATTTAGCGGAAGTGACAAGGTGTTGTCGTGCCACTATTACGCGACACATCCGATGAGCTACTATGCTGACGGGCGCGTGACCAGCGACTTCGCGGGGTTGGCTCGCAAACGTCGGCAGCAAGACGAACCGACGTGTGCTCACATCTACTTCACTGGCTGCAGCGGCAATATCGCGGCCGGTAAGTACAACGATGGTAGTCCAGCCGCTCGACAGCAATTGACCGATCGTCTCTACGCAGGACTGGTCGCTTCCGAAGCGAATTTGACGCCACGGCCACTGAGCAATGTTCAGTGGCGTACCACGGAACTGACGGCGACTGCGAATCCGGTTTTTGAACGAGCAGCGCTGCAGAGTTTGATCGACGACAAGCAGAACACCGTGGTCACACGCAATCGATCGGCCTTCACCGCAGCGTGGCTCGATCGACTAACTGCCGGTACTCCGCTGCAATTGAGTTCGCTGCGATTTGACGACATAACACTGCTGCATCTGCCCGCGGAGTGCTTTATCGAGTATCAGTTGCGTGCTCAAGCTGCGGCGCCCGACCGTTTCGTAGCGACCGCAGCCTACGGTGACGGCGGCCCGTGGTACATTCCTACCGCCACAGAATATCCGCACGGCGGCTATGAAGTCAGCGTCGCGTTCAGCGCGGACAGCATCGATGGATTACTGGCCAAAGCGATCGAGGCACTTGTTTGACGAATATCGAATATCGAATATCGAAGGTTGAAGGCATGGTCCGCGCCACAACCATGCTTTCGGATGCGGCTCACACCAATGCCTTGCTGCAGGGGCGAAGAAGCGTGGCGAGCGAGCAAACATGAACTCAAAATGACGCAGTTCGGCTAACGTTCGAGAACGAGTACCGCTTCATTGAGTACGAGTAGGAGTTGCGGAGTGTCACCTGCTAACGCGGCCATCTTCTGTCGTACTTGTACTCAGCAACGCGGTACTCGTACTCACACTCGATTCTTCGTGCGCGCGGTATGGTGGTGATGTCTGAGGGCTGTTGCAAATTCGAGTACGAGTGCCGTTTCACTGAGTACGAGTTCGAGATAGGAGATAGTAGTAGCTATTCGCAATTCTGTCTAAGTGTCAACATTCAACATTCAACATTCAACATTCAACATTCAACATTCAACATTCGATATTCAACATTCGATATTCAGTCGATTGAATACAGCGGCGCATCGTTTAGTGCCGTCAGTTCCGTGGGGGCAATGAACAAGCAGCCGGCATGAGGTGACTTTGCTCGTAGCTCGGGTGACATGCCTTCGTCAGCCGTCGTCAGGAGTAGTTCGATTCGGCCTGCTCTTTCGATCAGTTGAGGGCAGGTGACGCGCGGTGAGCCGGCGCATCTCCAAATCGTTTTGAGTTCCCCTGTCTGAGAATCGTAGAGTCGCGCTTGGCCGTGATCGGATTCGCGTGGATCGTACAACGCGACAATCAGGCCGCTGCCGTCGGCGGTCATGATCATGCCGTCGGGGAAGACGGGCTCGGCCGTCAGGTCGACGGCAACGCGTGGTGAGCGAATCGTGCCCTGTTCGATATCGAGCTGCCAGGCCAACACTTGTTTGGAGCAGGAGCAGATGTCATACAACGTCAAACTGCCGTCCGCGGCGCGCGAAATGGCTTTGCCGTTGGAGCAGATTTGTTCGCCGCTGAGCAACACCGGTTGACTCTCGCCGGCACGCAGCAGGTAGAGTCCGGCTTTCTTATCGGTAAACTTGAGATCTTTGCAGCCGAAGATCAAATGGCCGTCGTACACCAAGCCATCGTTGATGATGGTGCCGTCGACTTGCTGGTCGACTCCAGCGAGAATTGAATCGAATGCCTGCGTACGTGTATCAAAGAGGCCGACAGTACGTTCTTGGCCGATGATGAATACGCCGTCTCGCGTTGTCGGGAAGGCAAAACCTGGACGACCGGCAAGCGGGAAGTTCTCGTTGTTGTCCGTGGCAAGATCCAGGATGTTGAGCGAGCCCGTATGAGCGTTCGCCCCATGTTGAATGGCTACCCAAGAGATGCGACCGTCGGGGCAGCGATAGGGCCCCTCCGGTAGAAAACGCAGCTCTTCAGAGGACGGCGTGAATAGGACTTGGGCGTCGATCGACTGGGGCATAAGGCGCTCTTTCAGACCACAAGCGACGGGTTAAACGACAATTGAACCGAGCGGGATCGTACGGTAGTCGCTGAGCTGGGCGATGGCAAGCCCCGCTAGTTTAAGCAGCCAGCCGAATCGGGCTACGCACGTGGACTCGATCAACGGCGACGGTATTCCCACGGTGGTGTGGGGCGGGCGTCCGCCCAGAGGCCCCGCGACTGTTGCCGGGCAAGCGATTCGAGCTGTTCCAATTCGGGCGATTCACTGTATTGCCGGTACCACCAAGCCATACCCGCCTTGACCATCTCGCCGTTTACCCATGTTTCACCGCAGTAGATGTCACCCAGCACGCGGTCGTAACGGTCTTTGCCCAAGACCATGATGTGCGCGATTTGGCCAAAGCAGAGTTGCCCCAGATAGTCGCGCGCTTGGCGACTAAACGGTTGACCTGCCTCCGGCGCATCGATGCCCACCAGCCGAATTCGTAGCGTGGCATCGGCCGTGCGTAGTTCCAATGTATCGCCGTCGACAATCTTGACGACGCGCCCAGTTTCAATCTTGGCCGGATCGACGGTCGGCGAATTACTCGGATTGGGCGTCGTCCGATCGTCGTTGCGCGGAAAGGGATCGCGCGCGGTAGTTGTGCCGTCACGGTCTGAACTGACCGGAACCGTTGTTGGAGTGTCGGATCCACGTGGGGTGAGCACGGGCACGTCGATGCCGACCGCATTGCGGCTACGATTGACGCCGGTGTACACGCCGTAGCAAAGCAGGCCGAGCACAAACAGGATTGACAGCGGATTGATGCGATTGCGATTCGCCATATTGCCGATTGTGCCAAAGCTCGCCATTCGACGCCATGTCAGTTTATTTGCTAGCTGGGCGCGTTCTCCTTCGTACTCGTACTCAGCAACGCGGTACTTGTACTCGGTCAGTTCGTCGAGTACTAAGTTGCCGATCGGGTGAATCTGGCTCTGGTGTGAACGTCGAGTACGAGTACCGTTTCACTAAGTACGAGATCAATGAGTGGCGAATCTGCGTGTTGGGGCTCGACCTCTTTGGTGTGGGAGCGGGTGCGATGCTTTCGCTGTACGGCAATGAGATCCGGCGGCTGTGCAAGAGATGCGTAATTCAGCGAGCCGAACCCTGGCTGATTCGGCTGCTGATCTACGTGGCCGCGCCATGTGCGTTTATCGCGACATGGAAACCGTGGAAGAAGGAACTAGTCGAGTAGACCGAACTTCTTCATTTTG
>JAGQPK010000356.1 GCA_020426755.1 Planctomycetales bacterium | reverse complement strand
GTGAGCGGAGGTATTCGCTCAGCGAACGATCACGACCGAAACGATCTGATTGCAGCACCAGCAGTAGTGACGCACCTAGGAAAAACGGCACGGCAAACCGGCCCAGGGTCACGGACGGAGCGAGTACTGCAGATTGTGGCGTGTGAATCCAAATGACTGCCAGCGCAGCCAGGACGCGCGCGGCGTTCAGGTTGGGGTAAGCCGGCGCAGCGAGTCGCTCGCATGTGGCTGACTGAGCATCCGTGTGCGTCGAGGCGGACGCTAGTTGTGGCATTGAGCTGTTCATGTGCGCTGCGCCATCCTCGCATTGAGCAGCGGTCGAACCAAGTTGAACACGGTGTCGACTGGGCTGGCGATTTCTTCGATTGCGCGTGCTTGTTGGGCGACGGACATCAGGAGTGCGGCTTCGACAAATAAGATGGTATTAACCATGGGGATCAGCGCCACATCTTGGAACATGCCGTTAGCCAGGTAATTGACTAAGCAGACGGCAAACACGAGCGCCGTATGTCGCAAGTGAGTCGCTAGGCCCGGGCAATGCCAGACACGCCAAGCAGTACGCGACCAGACCAACAGCAAGGCGATGAACGGGATTGTGCCCGCCAGACCTGTTTCGGTCAGTAGCGAAAGCAAAACGTTGTGTTGATGGTAGGGGCGGACCTTGTCGAGTGGCATGGCGATGTTGCGCTGCGCGATGTAACGTTGGTCCGCTTGCTTGTATTGACCGTAGCCGACGCCGCTGAGCGGATGGTCGCGAAAGATCTGCCAGGCGACGGCGGCCAGCATGGGACGCAGCTTCGCTGACTCTTTCATGTCAGCAACGCTCACATTCTTGTCGCGCTTGAACGCGACTAGGTGATTCCAACTGGCAACGACGACGAGGCAACCGAGTGCGCCGATGAGGATCGTGGTGCCCAAGCTTTGGCGTCGTGGCAGATGGCTCCACATGATCAGCAGCAGACTGGCGAAGATGCCCAGCCAAACGCAACGTGTCAACGTGGCGCCGCCGCCTAGCGTGATGAATCCTGCGCCAGCCAGGGCGAACACTGAGATGCGATCGAGCTTTGGTAGTGAGACTGACGCACGTTGTGCTCGCGGCCAGGCGGTAAAGAACGTCAGGCAGCAGGCGAGCCCGGTGCCTAGATAGATGCCGTTAGCCGATGGGTTCAAAAAGGGACCTCTGCCGCGACCGAGAAACTCGGTGAAGTCGCTAGCCACGATGTAACGCGGGAAAATGACAGCGTGGATTCCCAACACTTCAGCGCAAGCGGTGCCCGCCAAGTACAGGCCGAATGCGGCGAAGCAGGCGTGGATAGAACGAGCTGCTGGCGGCGATACGGGTGAGTGTCGGACGATCCAGTAAAGTCCGGCCGGCATGAGATACAGGAACAACAACCGGGACATGGGCTGTGACCCATCGTAGTGCCAATCATGTGTCATTGTGCTGTACGACAGGACGCCCAAAAACGCCAACATCCACAGGTCGACTCGCGTCCACGCCAGACCTGCTTGTCCTTGCTTCCAGCGCTGCCAACGTTCCATGCCGTACCAAGCGACGATCACTGCCCAAAGCAAGCGGTCGAGCGTCAGGATCGAAACATGAAAGAACGGGTGCCCCAAGCAGCTGCCACAGAGCACAATCGCCACGCAACCGGCTAGGAGGCCGCCCAGTCGCATCAAGATCAGAAACCAAACGGCCGCTGCCGCCGCAAAGATGAGTGCAATCAACAGCATGTCAGACGCGAGTGAGACGGTGGTGAGGCGGTGGCGAATTGAAGACGAAAAGACAAGTTACAGAAGAATAGGCTAAACCCGAGAGACACGAGAGTAGAGTGTAGAGTTGTTGTCTGTTTGAGCGGCGATGTCCTCCGTATACTCGCGCGACAACACTCGATACTACCTACTTGAGATTGAGCGTTACCTGATCATGCAGCTGGATCGGTTTGGTATTGCTGCCTACTACTTGGCGACGTTGCCCCTGCGCCGACTCGCTATTCGGCGGGCCGAACGGCAAGGACTCGCACCCATTCTGGTCCTCTTTTATCACCGAGTTGCGGATACGCATCCGAACGGCTGGACGATCTCCCGCGATGGATTTGCGGAGCAATTGGAATGGCTTCGGCAGCATGTCGAATTGATATCACTGGCCGAAGCTCACCGCCGCATCGCTGTTGGCCGCAATTCGAAGCTGGCGGCCTGTATTACCTTCGACGACGGCTATGCCGATAACTGCGATTTTGCTTTGCCGTTGTTGCTGAGTTCCGGCGTGCCCTGCACCTATTTCGTGACGACACAGAATTCGCTCGAGCAAAAACCGTTTGCTCACGATGTACTGGCGGGAACGCCAGTGTTGCCGAATACCCGGGAGCAGATCGTTGAACTAGCACGCGACGGGATCGAGATTGGCGCGCACACTCGAACCCATTGCGATCTGGGGCGCATTAAGGGCTCTGCCGAGTTGTATGACGAGATTGCTGGTTCTGGAGATGACTTAGCGGATTGGCTAGCGCGACCCATTCGATTCTTCGCTTTTCCATTTGGTCTGCCTGGCAACCTTTCTCCGTCGGCTTTACACGTCGCACAGCAAGCCGGATATCAGGCCGTCTGCACGGCTTACGGTGGCTATAACTTGCCGGGGCAGAACGCGTTTCAGATTCTTCGGTTCCATGCGGACCCCGACATGTGGCGATTTAAAAACTGGATGTCGGTTGACCCGCGGAAGTATCGCTTGCATCGACCACTTGACTGGTCGCCGGAGCCCAACGCCCCTTCCATGCTGGAGGTCTAACCTATGTCGTCTGAGCCCACTACCGCTGTGACGACGAGCGAAGCGCCGGTTGTCTTAGAGGAATCACAAGCGAGCCCTGTCGGTGATTCGTTGGGTAGCGCGATGCTGCTGATGCTGCTTCTCACTGTGGCACAACGTGGCACGGGCTTCTTCCGCAACATGGTTGTCTGCCGCTGGCTCGAGCCCGAAGAACTGGGGGCGTGGAATCTCGCCCAGAGCTTTTTGATGTTGGCTGCACCGCTGATTGTGCTCGGCATTCCCGGTGCCTTCAAGCGATATGTCGCTTACTATGAACAACGCAATCAATTGCGACGTTTTCTTGCCATCACCGGTTCCGCAACCATCCTGTTGGCGATCATAGGCGTCGTTGCGATGTTGGGGTTGCGTCGTCAGGTCGCTTGGCTGGCCTTTGGTGACGAAACACAAACACCACTCGCAGTGTTGTCGATTGGCTCGTTGCTGACGGTGATCGTGTTCAACTTTTCGACCGAACTGTTGACGGCGATGCGACAAGTCAAGCGAGTCTCACGAATCCAGTTTGGTAACGCGTTGATTTTCACGGCGGTGGCCTTGGTACTGGTTGGGATCTTCGGGCTGGACGCGCGCGGAGTCGTGTTCGGCTACGCTGCTGCTTGTGCGGTTTCTGCCGCCTTGGCGATTCGCGCCGTTGTGACGCTTGTGTGTCAGTCGCCACGTGCCTCGATCGTTGTCGAGGAAACGCCTGTTTGGCGCAAGTTGCTGCCATTCTCTGCGGCCGTGTGGTTGGCGGATCTATTGACGAATTGCTTTTCCGTCGCCGATCGCTTAATGATTGTCCACTTTGCCGATCAGTCTGGACACAATTCGATGGCCATGATTGGTCAGTATCACAGCAGTCAGATCATTGGTTCGCTACTGGTGGCGCTAACGGTGATGCTGGGTGGCGTCTTGCTTTCGTACCTTAGTCACGACTGGGAGAGCGGCCATCGTGCCCGGGCCGAAGCGCTGGTCGATAGTTCGCTCAGGCAAGTCGCCATGGCATTGACCACAGTGGCGGGTGTGGGACTGCTGTTGGCGCCAATCATGTTCGATCATTTCCTTTCACACAAATATGCCGATGGTCTACGCATACTGCCGTTGACGATGGCGTACTGCATTTGGTTTGGTCTCATCAGCGTCGCGCAAAACTACCTTTGGTGTCGCGAGCGTGGACGGTTTGTCAGCGCTGCCTTGTTTGGTGGTTTGATGCTCAATATTGCCTTGAACGCCTGGTGGTTGCCCGTCTGGGGCTTGGACGGGGCGGTGGCTGCGACCGCGGTTGCCAATCTGCTGTCCTTGGCCATCGTGTTGATTTGCTGTCAAATCTTAGGAATGCGATACCATCCCAGCACGCTGGTTTCCGTTCTGCTGCCTGCTCTGTTGTGCGGCGGTGGCGCCTTCGCCTTGGTGGGCGTCGCGCTGTACGGCTTGGCCGGCTGGGCGGGTGGCTGGTTGTTGACCGCCGATCAACAGTCGGCACTCGGTGGCCACTGGGATCGGGCGTTACGACGCTTGGGGTTCGATCGACCGTGCGATTGGCCAAGTCGCATTTGACGACGTCGGTCGTTTCACGGTACAAGAACAGAATCACGCCAGAGAGCGCACGGATATGAACCCGCCCCTGCCCAACAGTACGCTGCCCATTCCTGCCTTGGTCAATCCGCTCGATGAGCCGGATGCAGATGTGGCGACATTGATGCAGTCCACGTCAGATCGGCCGGTGTTCACCGGGGAACCGGGGGGGCGGCCGACGCCGTTGCGCGTGTTGTTCATGCTGACCAGCATGCCGATTGGCGGGGCGGAAACGTTGCTCGCCAATCTCATGCGCAAGATGAATCCGGGGCGGTTTTCGGTTGAGCTGTGTTGCTTGAAGGAACTGGGGCCGCTGGGAGAAGAGCTGGCAGCCAGCTTTCCCACACACTCACATCTGCTGTCGAATAAGTACGATCTGCGCGTCCTGCCGCGGTTGATTAAACGCCTGCGTGATCGCGTCGATGCAGTCGTGACTGTAGGAGCGGGTGACAAGATGTTTTGGGGACGCCTCGCAGGGCACTTGGCGGGGACTCCCGTTGTCCTCTCGGCCTTGCATTCCACGGGGTGGCCGGACGGTATCGGTCGGCTTAATCGTTGCCTGACCGCGTGGACCGATGGTTTTATTGCGGTGGCGCCTGATCACGGTCGCTATTTGATCGAGCAAGAAAAGCTGCCTAGCCAGAAAGTATTCGTGATTCCCAATGGCGTCGATACGCGGCGTTTTCAGTTCGACGCAGCCGCGGCTTTCAGTGTCCGTCAGGAACTGAATATTCCCGTCGACGCACCTGTTTGCGGCATCATCGCCGCGCTGCGACCCGAAAAGAATCATCGCTTGTTCCTGCAAGTGTCGCGGCAAATACTCGATCGCTTGCCGGCCGCTCACTTCCTGGTCGTCGGCGACGGCGAGGAAGGGCCCGGGCTGAGAGCTGCGGCTCAAGAACTGAACTTGGGCGATCGCATGCACTTCCTCGGCTCTCGTTCCGACATCCCGCGACTGCTGTCCGCCTTCAATCTGTTCTGCTTGACGTCTCATAACGAAGCCAATCCGGTCTCGATCCTGGAAGCCCTGTCGGTCCGCGTCCCCGTCGTGGCGACTGACGTCGGCAGTGTTTCCGCAACCGTTATCGACGGCCAAACCGGATTTCTCGCTCCGGCCGGCGACGCACATAAATTTGCCGAGCGGGCGCTGCAGATCCTGACCGAGCCCAAACTCGCCGAACAGATGGGCGAATTCGGTCGAGATCAGGTTGTTCGACACTGGTCGGTGGAACGAATGGTGCGTGGCTACGAGCAACTGATTACGGCGATCTATGACCAAAAACGACGCGGTCCGGGAGCGGCGGTGAGCTGCGATGGAGTGGGCTTCTGCGGCGCCGCGCCCTAGGCTCTTGGCACTGCTTGATGCTGCCCAAGTTCGCCGCAAGGCAGTTCCCCCTCCCGTCGCTGGCCTCCATTTCACGTAGTTCGACACCGGGAGGGGGTTTGGGGGAGGGCGACAGATGCTGAGCGCAAACGCGTCGCAGCAGTCACTTTCA